>CAMOUF010000254.1 GCA_946626395.1 uncultured Clostridia bacterium | reverse complement strand
CCAGGCAATAGGCATTAGGCAATAGTCACCAGGCAATAGGCATCAGGCAATAGGCAATAGGAAAACGAGAGTACAGAGTGAAGAGTTCAGAGTTCAGATATTTTCGTTATTTCAAGTCTTCATGCGTTCATTGTGTACGCTATATTTCTCTGCATTCTGCACTCTGTACTGCACTCTTTCAACTATTGCCTATTGCCTATTGCCTATTGCCTAATCACTTAGAGTGTATTTCAAATCATTGCGACTGAACAGATACACCTTATACTCTTTTAAACAAAAAAGGGGGTTGGCTCGCTGTGCCGTCCATCGTTACCCAGGCCATCGTGCTGCGCCACGCGGATTACCGGGAGCATGACCGGATGCTGACGCTGCTTTCGCCCGCCATGGGCCGGGTGGAGGCGGTATGCCGGGGCTGCAAGCGGCCCCAGAGCCCGCTGCTGGCCGCCAGCGAATGGTTCGCCCTGGGGGAATATGTGCTCTACGCCGGGAAGGGCCGCATGAACGTGTCCTCCTGCAATGTGACGGAGAGCTTCTTTCCCCTGCGTACGGATTACGATCGGCTCCTGTACGCCACGTATCTTCTGTCCGTAGCCGAGGCCGCGGCCCAGCCGGGGGAGCGGGCGGTGGAGCTGTTCACCCTTTTGGCCCGTTCTCTGTCCCGCCTGGCTTATACGGAGAAGGACCCCAAGGCTGTGGCCGCTGCGTTTCTCCTCCATTTTTCCGCCATCAGCGGTTACCGGCCCCGGCTTTCCCACTGCGTCCGCTGCGGCAGGCGCGTGGAGGACGGGGAAATCCGGCTCATGGATATTGAAAACGGCGGCCTGCTCTGCGGCCGCTGCCAGGGCAGCCTCACCGCCGCCCGGCCTCTGACCCCCGCCCAGGCGCAATGGATGCGGGACGTGCTGGAAAAAGGCATCGACAAAACGGAATGCCTCCCTGCCGACGCCCCCGGCGCGCTGCTTGGGGAATATGTGGAAGCGCGGCTGGAAAAGCCCATTCGCCATGAGGGACTTTGGGAAAGTTAGGAGTGAGGAGTGAGGAGTGGTCTGCCCCCTCGCTCTCCTATTGCCTAATCCCTATTGCCTTTTTTATTTTGTCTGACTTTCATGCTGCACAGTGCGCTTTTGACATTTGAGACGGGAAAATGATGTTTTCAGGCAAAACCGCTTTTCCTCTTTTCCAAATCGTGATAAGATAGGCTCATCCAATGAAGGAAAGGAAGGGACGCAAGCGAATGGGTAACATATTGGATGTGATTGTCCTGAATCTTCCGCTGGTTTTATGCTTACTGGCGGGCGTCGCCCTGCTGCTGGTGGAGGTATTCATGCCGGGCTTCGGCCTGCCGGGTCTGTCCGGCCTGGTGCTGATCACCGTGGGCGTGGTCATGACCTGGAACACCTACGGCGCGGCGGCGGGCCTGGCGGCCATGCTGATCGCCCTGGCGCTGGCAGGCATCTCCATATCGGTGTCGCTGAAATCGGCGGCCAACGGCAAAATGTCCCGGTCGGCCCTGTTTCTAAAGGACACCGTGGTCCCGGCAGAGCATGATGAAAACGAAGCGTTTCTGGGCAAAACCGGCGAAACCGTTACCGTGCTCAATCCCGTGGGCTTCGCGGAGTTTGACGGCGTGCGCCTGAACGTGCTCACCGAGGGCAGCTACCTGGAAAAGGGCAAACCGGTCAAGGTGACTAAGGTGGAAGGCAACAAAATCATCGTGCGGGAAATCAAGGGCTGACAGCCCGGATCATGCAAGGAGGAGAAGAAAATGTATTCTGGATCAATGATAGTCGTGCTCATCGTGGCGGCGGTGGTGCTGATCCTGGCCGCCGTATTCTTCCGGTATGTGCCCCTGGGGCTGTGGATCAACGCCCGGGCCAGCGGCGCCCCGGTAAAAATCAGTTCCCTGGTGGGCATGCGGTTCCGCCGCATTTCCCCCCAGAAGATCGTGAACGCTTATATCAAGGCCCGGAAGGCGGGCCTGGACGTGACCACCGATATGCTGGAAACCCACTTCCTGGCGGGCGGTAATGTGGAGCGGGTCATCAACGCCCTGATTTCCGCCAAGCAGGCCAGCATCAACCTGAGCTTCACCACCGCCTGCGCCATCGACCTGGCGGGCCGCGACGTGCTCCAGGCCGTGCAGATGAGCGTGCTGCCCAAGGTCATTGAAACGCCTCCGGTGGCCGCTGTGGCTCAGGACGGCATCGAGCTGCGGGCCAAGGCCCGGGTCACCGTGCGCACCAACATTGAGCGCCTGGTTGGCGGCGCCGGCGAGGAAACCATCATCGCCCGCGTTGGCGAAGGCATCGTGACCACCATCGGCTCCTCCATCACCCACAAGGCCGTGCTGGAGAACCCCGATTCCATTTCCCAGACCGTGCTGGAAAAGGGCCTGGACAAGGGCACCGCTTACGAAATCCTTTCCATTGATATTGCCGACATCGACGTGGGCCGCAACATCGGCGCCCAGCTGCAAACCGACCAGGCCGAGGCCGACCGGCGCATCGCCCAGGCCAAGGCCGAAGAACGCCGCGCCATGGCTGTGGCCCATGAACAGGAAATGAAGGCCGCCGTCCAGGAGATGCGGGCCAAGGTGGTGGAGGCCGAGGCGCAGGTGCCCCTGGCCATGGCCGAAGCCCTGCGGGAAGGCAAGCTGGGCGTGATGGACTACTATCAGATGCAGAACACCATCGCCGATACCGAAATGCGCACCGGCATCGCCAAGGCCGCCACGCCCAACACTGACAGCGTGAAGCCTCTGGACGGGAAGAAGTAAGAAAAGTGAGGAGTGAGGAGCTGAAAACAGTTAGGAGTGAGGAGTGAGGAGTTGAAGACAGATGGACATCTGAATTCTGTACTCTGCCCTCTTAACTCTTTATCATCTGGCGCGAAGCGCCAACTATTAACTCCTCACTCCTCATTCCTAACTCCTAACTTATTGAAGGGAGGCTTGCCGTATGCCATTTGTATGGATCGTGCTTGTGATCATCTGGTGGTGCTTTAGCATTGCGATGAGAAGCAAGAAAGAAGCGGAAGCCAAAGCCGCCAATCAAAAAAAACAGCCCGTTCCCCAGCGTCAGCCCGCCGCCAACTCTCCCGCCGCCGCTTCTCCCTCCGCCCCCATGAGCCGGGCGGACGAATGGGAGGACGAGGAGGACAGCTGGGATCGGCGGGACGCCATGCGGGGACAGAAGCAGCCCGTGGCGCCTACGGTGTCGGCCCAGGCAAAGCCTGTTCAGTCTGCCGCGAAGAAGCGGCACACCGCCAAGCCCTTTGAAACGCATATGCATACCCCCGTCATGGGCGTACAGGGCGAAGGCACCGAAGGAATCGACTGCTGCCATGATTTCATGCTCAGCGATTCCCTTTCCGCCGAGCCTGCCGAGTTCCTTCCCATGCAGGAGGAGGAGCAGAACGAACGGGCCAAGGCCCTTCTGCAGGGCGTGATTTACAGCGAAATCCTGGGCCGCAGACCCATGCGGCGCTACACCATGAAACAAACGCGAGGATAAACATGAACGGCAGCGATGAAAAGAAACTGATCTCCGTCCTCATCTGCGACGACGATCCCGGCATGCGCCTGATCCTGCGCAAGAAAATCCAGGGCACCGACGGGTTTTTCGTGGTGGGGGAGGCCGTCACCGGCGACGAAGCCATGGCCCTGTTTGATAAGCTGAATCCCCAGGTGGTGTTTCTGGATGTGGATATGCCGGAAAAGAACGGCGTGGAATGCGCACGGCTCATTCAGGACAAGAATCCCGCCTGCGTGCTGATCTTCGCCACGGGCCATGAGGAATACATGGGCGAAGCCTTCGAGGTGTACGCCTTTGATTACCTGGTGAAGCCCTTTAAGCTGGACCGGCTGGAGCAGACCCTGAGCCGCATCGACGACCGGCTCCACCGGACGCGTCCGGAAACCGTGGCCGTCCCGGCCAGCCCCCTGAAGGCCGCCGCCGGGCGGCTGATGCTGCGGCATAAGGACGGCGTATCCTTTATCGACATGGAAAGCATCCTGCTGGTGCAGCGGGAGGACCGGGCCACCGTGATCTATACTGCGGGCAACGGCCGCTACGTGGTCAGCGAAACCCTGTCGGATATGGAAGAAAGGCTGGACCCCGAAATCTTTTTCCGCTGCCATAAGAGCTATATCATCAACCTGCGCCGCATCAGCAATATCACTCCCTATGGCCGCTGGACCTATGTGGTGCAGCTGGAGGGCACCGAACACGACGCTCTGATCACCCACGATAAATATGAAGAGCTGGAACAGAAGTTCAGCTGAAATTTTCAGTTCCAAGTTCTCAGTTCTGAGCGATATAGTCACCCAGCGTTGGCAAGCCGAATCGCGGGAGCTAAATCAGCTTAGAACTTTGAACTTGGAACTTTTCATTTGATTCATCCAAAGAAATTTTCAAAAACCCTTGCATTTTCCCGGCGAATCGTGTAAAATACCATCTTGGCACATCCTTGCGTCCTACAAGGATAGGACGCCATATGTCCATGAGGAGGTGAAAATGACAATGAACAAGTATGAAGTGGTGTACATCATCGATCCTGCTGTGGAAGACGAAGCCCGCAAGGCGCTCATCAACCGTTTCAACGAGCTGATCACCGGCAACGGCGGCTCTGTGGACAAGGTGGAAGAGTGGGGAAAGCGTCGCCTGGCCTATGCCATCGATTATAAGACCGAAGGCTACTATGTGCTGGTGAACTTCCAGGCGGAAGCTGATCTTCCCAAGGAACTGGAGCGCAACCTTCAGATTTCCGACAGCGTCATTCGCTATCAGGTGATCAAGCAGATCGAGCGCAAGGTGGGCATCAAGCCCCGCGCCGTGCGGCCCGCTCCCGTGGCTCCTGCCGCTGAAGCCCCCGCCGCTGCCGAAGCCCCTGTGGAAACCCCTGCCGCTGAATAATCGGAGGAGCGAAGATGAACAAGGTATTTCTGATTGGCAATTTGACCCGTGACCCTGAAATGCGCACCACCCAGAGCGGCGTATCCCTGTGCTCGTTCACCATCGCGGTGAACCGCCGCCGGAGCAGCAACGCCGAAGCGGGCCAGCCCGAAGCGGATTTCTTCCGCATCACGGCATGGCGTCAGCTGGGCGATATCTGCGGCCGCTATCTGGCCAAGGGCCGGAAGGTGGCCATCACCGGTACGGTGTCCGCTTCCGCCTTTATCGGGCAGGACGGACAGGCCAGGGCCAGCCTGGAAGTGCAGGCGGACGACGTGGAATTCCTCACGCCCCGCAGCGAACAGGGTGACGTGGGCGGCTATGCCCCCGCGGCGGCGCCCGCAGCGCCCCGGCCCGCGGCAAGCGCCCCGGCCTATGGCAGCGCGCCTCAGGGCGGCGGCTTTGTGCAGGTGGATGAGGAAGAATTGCCTTTCTGATAGCCTTCAACGGAAATCATAAAAGAAGGAGGATAAACGATTATGTCTGAAGATCGTGGCGAAAAGCGCCCCCGTCCCCGTGGAAAGCGCCCCCGCCGTAAGGTGTGCGATTTCTGCGTGAGCAAGATTGAATACATTGACTATAAGGATTATAAGCGTCTGCAGCGTTCCGTGAACGAACGCGGCAAGATCCTGCCCCGCCGTATGACCGGCAACTGCGCCAAGCATCAGCGTCAGCTGAGCGAGGCCATCAAGCGCGCCCGTGCCATCGCGCTGCTGCCCTATACTGTGGACTAAGGCTGATTCAAAAATAAGCGCCGGTTTTCCGGCGCTTTTTGCGTTGCGTTTTTGCCAGTAGACAATGCACAAGCAATCTATTAACTCCTAACTCCTCATTCCTAACTCCTCACTGACTTAAAGTGTTTTACAGCTGAACGGATACGACGATTCAATATAAAAGTTACGAATATGTGAAATGCTTTTCATAAAAAAGACGGAATGTCCATGCAAAAGACTGGCTTTTATTTTCCGTTTATGATATGATAAACAAACAGGATTTCTATGCCATGCCGCGGCGGAAGCCCTTGGCGCAGAAGGAAGTGATTGCGACGGCTTTGCGCAGGCCAGACAACGTCGAAGAGGAAACCTTGGGGTTCGGAAAGTATCTGCTGGAGAAAAAATGGGTGCTGCTGCTGGCCGTTGGCGGCGCGCTGCTTTTGTCCTGGGCCTATGTGAAGCTGCTGGCGAAGCCTCGGTATGAGGCCACCACGTATCTGTATGTGATCAATCACCAGGACGCGCTGGTGGACTTGTCGGATCTGGAAATCGGGTCTTACCTGAAAAATGATTATCAGATCATCTTTCAAATGTGGGAAGTGAACCAGGCGGTCATTGATCAGCTTTCTCTTCCTTATACGCAGGAGGAAATGCTGCGCCGCCTGAAGGTGACAAATCTCTACAATACCCGGGTGCTGAGCATTACGTTCCAAAGCGAAAGCAGCCGGGAGGCGGCGGAGGTCGCCAACGCGTACGCGGAGGTGGGCAGCAGCTTTATCGCCCAAACCATGAAAACCACCGCCCCGACGATTCTGTCCCGGGCCCAAACGCCCAAATCCCCGGTTTATCCCCGACAGGCGTCTTTTATCGGCGGGTGCGTGTTTCTCGTTTCATCTGCCGTCCTGTGGCTTCTGTATGTCTTCTATCTGTATGATGACAAGATCAAAACCCTGGAGGACTTCCGCGGGCTGATGCGTGGGACGCCGCAGGCGGTGATTCCCGCTGGGGATGACTTTTACGCGGGCGGCGGCCGGAAGTGAAACCCACAGCTGAAAATACATTGGCTGTACCCAAGAGGACAGAGAATTGAGAACTGTTTTGGCGCTGATAAAAAAGGACGCCTGCGGCCTCAGGGCTGTAAGCAAAGCGGATAAGAGCGTTTACCTGACGGTGAAGCGTTGGTTTGACGTGGGCTTTTCCATTCTGCTGCTGATCGCTTTTTCTCCGTTGATGCTGGCGGCCGCCGTGGCCATTCGGGTTTCCTCTCCGGGGCCGGTGATCTACCGACATCGCCGCGTTGGAAAACAGGGCAGGCCCATCGAAATTCTGAAATTCCGCACCATGGTGAACCATGCGGACGAAATGCTGAACCTGTTTACCCAGGAACAGCAGCAGGAATGGGAGCGGAATTTCAAGGTGGTTCATGATCCCCGGGTGACCGGGATCGGCCGCCTGCTGCGGGCCGCCAGCCTGGATGAGCTGCCCCAGCTGATCAACGTCATACGGGGAGATTTATCCCTGGTGGGTCCGCGGCCCATCGTTCCGGAGGAACTGGCGCTGTACGGCAAAAATGGGGCCAGGCTTTTGTCCGTGACCCCCGGCCTGACGGGATACTGGCAGGTGTATGCCAGACAGGGCTGCACCTATTCCCAGCGGATGAAAATGGAATTGGACTATGTGGAAAACATGAATCCGGGATGGGACATCCGGATTCTGCTTCAGACCGTGCCGCGGGTCATCAGAGGCAAAGGCGCGAAATAAGATGTTAGGGGACAGGTATGGCACCGAGAAACGGTCTGCCGCCATACAGCGCGCTGATGGCGGTGTACGAGGGGGATCAGGCTCCGTGGGTGGAGGAGGCAGTGGCTTCTCTGGCCGGGCAAAGCTGGCCGCCCCGGGAAATCGTGATCGTGGAGGACGGCCCGCTGCCCGCCGCCATCCGGGAAGTGCTCTCGGCATGGGAAAGCCGCCTGCCCGGCGTGTTACGCTTTCTTCCGGGCCGGGAAAGACAAGGCCTGGCGGAGGCCATGAAACGGGGAATTGAAGCATGCCGCTGTGAGTGGATCGCCCGGATGGACGCCGACGACCTCTGCGCGCCTCGGCGGTGCGAGAAAGAATTGCGCTCTGCCCTTGCCCACGGGGCCGACTTGGTGGGCTGCGACTGCGCCGAATTCACGGAAAGCCCGGACAAGCCCGTGTCGCTGCGGGTGTTCCCCGAAACCCATGAGGAACTGGTGCGTTTTTCCCGCCGGAAAACGCCCTTCTGCCATCCTGCCGTGATGATGAAAAAAAGCGCGGTGCTGAAGGCGGGAAACTATCGGGCGGTGCGCTTTCTGGAGGATTACGATCTGTTTGTGCGGATGTTTTCGTCTGGGGCGAAGGGATACACGGTCAAGGAGACGCTGCATTATGTCCGGGTGGGCAAAGATTTCTACAGCCGCCGAGGCGGCTGGGCCTATGTAAAGACCTTGATGGCCTATAACGTTTCCCTGCTGAAGGAAGGCTGGACGCGGCCTTCGGATTTTCTGGTTCGCTCCTGCGGGAATATCCTGGTGGGGCTTGCCCCCTGCGGCCTGCGGGCGTGGATGTACAGGAGGCTGCTGAGAAAATGATGCGCATCCTGCATGTGGTGTCGGTGATGGACGTGGGCGGCATGGAAAGCTTCATCATGAACCTGTACCGCCATATGGACAGAAGCCGCATCCAGTTTGATTTTTTGACGCATCATGGCCGCCGGGGCGCTTTTGAGGAGGAGATCGAAGCCCTGGGCGGGCGGGTCTACCATATTCCTCTGATGGACGATCTGAACCTGGTCAGGTACCGGGCCGCCCTGGGCCGCCTGTTTGGGGAGCATCCGGAATACCGGATCGTCCACGGCCATCTGGGCAGCACGGCCCTGTGGTATCTGGGGGAGGCGGAAAGGCAGGGGGTGCCCTGGCGCATCCTGCACAGCCATGTGCCTGCCCGGCCGCCTACGGTCAAGGGATATGTGAAGGATTTTCTCTTTCATTTTTCTCCCCGCCACGCCAACATCCGTTTGGCCTGCTCCACGGAAGCGGGACGGTATCAGTTCAAGGGTCTTCCTTTTGAGGTGATCCCCAACGGCATCGATGTGGACAGGTTCCGCTTCGACAGCGCTGTGCGGCAGGAGGTCCGGAAGCGGCTGGGGCTTGGGGACGCTTTCGTGGTGGGCCATGTGGGACGGTTCCACGTTGAAAAGAATCACGCCTATCTGCTGCGGCTGTTCAAGGCGCTTCACGATCAGGAGCCGAAAGCGGCGCTGCTGCTGATCGGAACAGGGGAGCTGATGGAAAGGACCAAGGCCCTGGCGGAAGAATTGGGTTTGGGACGCAGCGTTTGTTTCCTGGGTTTGCAAAAAGACTGCGCGCCGTTTTACCAGGCCATGGACGCGTTCGTCCTGCCATCTCTGTATGAAGGGCTGCCCCTGACGGGGGTGGAGGCCCAGTGCGCGGGGCTGCCCTGCCTGTTTACCGATCGGGCGTCCCCGGCGCTGGGGCTGAGCCCTTCCGTCCGCTTTCTGCCGGCAGGCGAAGCCGGGGCGGAGCGATGGGTGAAAGCGCTCCGGGAAATCTGCCGCAGGCCAGCGGAAAGAAAAGCGCCGTCCCCCGCCGTGATGGCCTTTGACGCGGCCCGGGTGGCTCAGGCCATGGCAGAGCGCTATGAAGCGCTGTGGGAGAAGAAAGCATGATCGTGTATGGACTCAGCTGTATCTGCTCGGTGCTGGTGATGTATCTGGGGCAAAAAACCGAGCGCGGCCAGCGCCATCCAGGCGGCATCGTTTTCTTTTCCGCCCTGCCGCTGATCCTGACAGCGGCCTTCCGTTATGACGTGGGCCGGGATTATCTGTTTACATATGTGAGCTATTTTGAGGCGCTGCGGGATCATCTGGTGCCCGAAAGCCAGCGGATGGAGATTCTGTACCACAGCCTGAATCAGGCCGTGATTTGGCTGGGCGGCGGGTATGAATGGGTGTTCGGAGTATGCGCCGTGATTTTTTATCTGCCGGTGATGAGCCAGATTTCCCGGGATTCTCCCAACCCGGCCCTGAGCGCGTTTCTGCTGACGGGCATGGGCTATGTGTTCGTGTTCTTCAACGCCATGCGGCAGATGACGGGCTGCGCCCTGACGATGTATTCCCTCCGGTTTATCCAGAAAAAAAGGCTGATTCCCTTTCTGGTCTGCATTGCCCTGGCTGCCGGATGCCACACCACCTGTATCATTTTCGCGGCGGTGTACTTCCTGGGACGAATCAAGGTAAAGCCCGCCGTGGCCTGGGGAGCGACGGGGGGGGTGGCGCTGCTTAACGGTCCCCTTTCCTCCCTGATCAAAAGCGTGCTGGCCATGACGCATTACAAGGTCTATCTGGCCTCCATGTTCGACACGGGAAAAACGGCGTGGGTGATGCTGGCCATGAACGCGCTGGTGCTGCTGGTTTTCTCCCTGCTGTACCGGGACAGCCCCCAGTTTCAGCTGTATTTCAATTTGCAGGTGGCGGCGCTGTGGGTCACCATGTTCAGCGGGTCCGTGGTGCTGTCGCTGCGGCTGCTGTGGATGTTCGGCATGCCGGCCGTGATTTCCCTGCCCATAGCGCTGGAAGGGCTGCCCCGGGAAAAGGACAGGAGGCTGATGTCTTCCACGGTGGTGCTGCTGTATACGCTCTACGCGTTCATTACCGTGGGCCTGCAAAACAGCAACAGCGTGATGCCGTATCAAACCATACTGAGCAGGTGGATCTGATGGACAGAATCAGCACGGTGATTCCGGTGTATAACGCTGAAGAGTATCTGGCCCGGTGCGTGGATTCCATTCTGGGGCAAACCTGCCCTCCCTGTGAAATCATCCTGGTGGACGACGGCTCCACAGACGGCAGCCCTGCCCTGTGCGACGCCTATGCCCGGGAATACCCGGGACAGGTGCGGGCGGTGCACCAATTAAATCAGGGCCCTTCGTCGGCCAGGAATGCGGGAATTGAGGCTTCATGCGGCGATTATATCAGTTTTGTAGATGCTGATGATTACCTGGAGCCCGAAGCCTACGCCATCCTTCTTTCCCTCCTGCGGGAGCGGGACGCTGACGCGGCAGCCATGGAAATGCTGGTGGAAAAGCCCGACGGCAGCGTGTACCGCCGCTTTGAGGGCCAGCAGACTTTCTGCTGGGACACGGAAAACGCGCTGATCGAGCTGTGTTCCTACCGGCATTTGTATGTGATGTTCGGCACGTATCTTTACGCCCGCCGGTTATTTGAAAAACACCAATTCCCGCCGGGAAGGGAATGCGAAGACCAGTTCCTGCAGTATCGGGTGCTGGCGGAATGCCGCCGCCTGGCGTACACGCCGCAAGGGCTGTACCATTATGTGCAGTCGCCCCAAAGCCGCAGCCGAACCCAAAAAGTGAGCCTTGCTCCTCTGGAAGCCACGGCAGAACAGCTGGCTTTTTTTCAGGAGCGTTTTCCCCAGATTGCTTGGGCGGCGGAAACGGACTTCGTTTTCACGCATATGAGCATCGCTGCTTCGTATCTGCGTTCAGGGCAGAAGTGCCCTCCGGCGTTGGAGGAGCGGCTTCGCAGCGCATGCCGGGGCAAGCTGAAAAGTGTCCTTATGAATGGGCGGATTCCGAAAATCAAGAAGCTCCAGGCTTTGGCCTTCTGCTTCTGCCCGCCGGTGTATCGGCGGGTCATCGCCGGGACGGAGCATCGGTAGCATGATCAAGGGATTGCTGAAAAACCGCGCCGCGAAAAACGCCGCCTGGATCATTGCCTGCAAGGCGATCCAGGCGGCGCTTGGATTGGTTATTTCAATGATCACGGCCCGGTATCTGGGCCCGGCCAATTACGGCCTGGTGGATTATGCCGCTTCCATCGCCGCGTTTGCCACGCCCGTGGCCCAGCTGGGCTTTACCGCTGCGCTGGTCAAGGAGATTTTGAATCATCCCCGGGATGAGGGGCGAATCATGGGCACGGCAATAGGCACGGCAGCCTTTTCCAGTCTGCTGTGCATGGCGGGCATTGGCCTGTTTACCCGGATCACCACCCCGGACGAGCCCGTCACCCGCCTGGTATGTTTCCTGTACAGCCTGACGCTGCTGGCCCAAAACCTGGAGCTGATGGAATACTGGTTTCAGGCCAAGCTGATTTCCAAGTATTCCGCTGTGGCCACGCTGGCGGCCTACGCTGCCATGAGCGCTTACCAGCTCTTTCTGCTGGCGGTAGGAAAACCGGTTGTGTGGTTCGCAGTGGCGAAGGCCCTGGAATATGCGCTGATCAGCGCGGCGCTGCTGACCATATATTGCAGAAGGGGCGGACGCCTGCGCTTTTCCTGGAGAATGGCCAAAGGGATGCTGTCCCGCTCCTGGTATTATATGGTGTCCCAGTTGCTGATGCTGGCCTATGCCCAGGCGGACAGGGTCATGATCAAAATGATGCTGGGCAATTCCGCCCTGGGCCTGTATTCCGCTGCTATCGTTTGCGCCACAGAACTGTCACGGTTCATCTTTGCCGCCGTGATCAATTCCCTTCGCCCGGTGATTCTGGAACGGAAGCGCCACAACCGCCGGGCCTATGAGGAAGGAATGAGCGTGGCTTACGGGCTGCTGATCTATATGGCTTTGGGCCAAAGCCTGGTGATCTGCCTGCTTGCGCGCCCCATCGTTCAGATCATGTATGGAGCCGCTTACCTCGGCGCCGTGCCTGCTTTGCGGCTGGTGGTTTGGTATACTGTTTTCGCCTACGTGGGGGAAGCAAGGAGCATTTGGATCCTGGCGGAGGGGAAGGAAAAGTACCTGCTGCCCATGAACCTGTGCGGGGCCTGCGCCAATGTGGCGCTGAACGGAGTGCTGATCCCCCGAATGGGCATCCAGGGCGCGGCGCTGGCCTCCCTTGTCACCCAGGCCTTTACCAACGTGGGAATGAGCTATCTTTTGCCTCCTGTGCGGGAAAGCTGCCGCTATATGGCCCGCGGGCTGGACCCCCGGACATTGCTTTGCTTTTTGCGGCGGTAAAATAAAATGCCGGGATGCGAAAGCTCGCATCCCGGCAAGAGGAAGACCGTCTGACAAGACCGCAGGCAATTCGTGGCAAAGCCTTCTGATCGGCACGCTTCACTTTGCGCCCGGGGCCTTTCTATTCTCGGTTTATTGTTCCGTCCTTTCCACGGCTTCTTTCGGCAGCAGCGCGGTTTGCAGCACGTCTTCGATGGTTTCGGTGAAGATGATTTCAAATTCCTGGAGCACATGCCCGGGCACGTCCTCCAGGTCTTTTTTGTTTTCCTTGGGCAGCAGGATGGTTTTGATCCCGGCGCGGTAAGCGGCCAGCAGCTTTTCCTTCACGCCGCCGATGGGCAGCACCCGGCCCCGGAGGGTGATTTCCCCGGTCATGGCCACGTCCTGGCGCACCTTGCGCCCCGTCAGGGCGGACACCAGCGCCGTGGCCATGGTCACGCCTGCGGAAGGCCCGTCCTTGGGCACCGCGCCTTCGGGCACATGAATGTGAATGTCCAGGTTCTTGTGAAACTCGGGCTGCAATTCAAATTCCCTGGCGTGGGCCCGCACCCAGGACAGGGCCGCCATGGCGGATTCCTTCATTATGTCGCCCAATTGGCCGGTGAGCTTGATTTGCCCGGCGCCCTCCATGGTGGCGCATTCCACGGCCAGGGTTTCCCCGCCCACGGTGGTGTAGGCCAGGCCGTTCACGATGCCAACCAGCGGCTGCTTTTCCGGGGCCTCCCGTAAAAACCGGGGCGCGCCCAGATATTTTTCCACCACCTGGGGATTGACGGACACGGTTTCCTTTTCCTCGTCCAGCATTTCCACCGCCGCCTTGCGCACCACCCGGGCGATGGTGCGGGACAGGGTGCGCACCCCCGCCTCCCGGGTATAGCCCTCAATGATAGCCTTCATGGCGGCGTCGGACACCTTCACGGATTTGGGGGGCAGGCCGTGCTCCGCCATCTGCTTGGGCAGCAGATGTTTCTTGGCGATGTGCAGCTTTTCCTCTTCCGTGTAGCTGGGCACCTCGATGACCTCCATCCGGTCCAGCAGGGGAGCGGGAATGGTGTCCAGGGTGTTGGCGGTGGTAATGAACATGACCTTGGAAAGATCAAAGGGCAATTCCATATAGTGGTCCCGGAAGGCGCTGTTCTGCTCTCCGTCCAGCACCTCCAGCATGGCGGAGGCGGGATCGCCCCGGAAGTCGTGGCTCATTTTGTCGATCTCGTCAAACAGGAACACGGGGTTCATGGTGCCCGCCTGCTTGAGGCCGGCGATGATGCGGCCGGGAATGGCCCCCACGTAGGTGCGCCGGTGACCGCGGATCTCCGCCTCGTCCCGCACGCCGCCCAGGCTCATCTGCACGAACTTGCGGCCCACGGCCTTGGCGATGCCCTTGACGATGCTGGTTTTGCCCACGCCGGGCGGGCCCACGAAGCACAGAATGGGGCCCTTCAGCGCCCCGTCCTGGGTGTTCTTTTCCTTCATGCGGCGCACGGCCAGGTATTCGATCACCCGCTCCTTCACCTTTTCCATGGCGTAGTGATCTTCGTCCAGGATGCGGCGGGCGCGCTTCAAATCCAGGTTGTCGGTGGTCATTTTGCCCCAGGGCAGATCCAGAATCCATTCCACATAGGTGCGGCTGACGCCGATTTCCGGGGTGCCGGGGGCCATGCGGGTCAGGCGGTCCAATTCCTTGTTGGCCTTTTCCCGGGCCTCGTCGTTCATGGGCGTGTTGGCCACCTTCTGGCGCAGGTCATCCACGTAGGTTTCGTCCTTGTCGCCCAGCTCCTCCTGAATGGCCTTGATCTGCTCCCGCAGGTAATAATCCTTCTGGTTTTTGTCGATCTGCTTTTTCAGGCGGCTCTGCACCTGCTTTTCGATGCCCGCCAGCTCGGTTTCCCGGATGAGGATCTCGCACAGCTTTTCCAGCCGCTTTTCCACGTCGAACTCTTCCAGGATCGCCTGGCGGTCCCCGGTGCGGGTGAGCACGCTGGCGGCAATGATATCAGCCAGCTGGTCGCCCTTGTCCACCTCGCTGACGGAGCGCAGGGTTTCCCCGGACACCCGCATGGAGGCCCGGGCGTATTCCTCGAACAGGTCATGGGTGGTGCGCACCATGGCCTCCGTTTCCTCGGAGTCGGGCAGCTCCTGGGCGGGGGCCTCCGCGTCCGCCATCCAGAAGGGGTCCTCCTGAACAATGGCCCGCAGATACGCCCGCTTCTGGCCTTCCACCAGCACTCGGATGGTGTCGCCCGGCAGGTTCAGCACCTGCTTGATGGTGGCGATGGTGCCCACCTGGCACAGATCCTCCAGCACGGGGTCATCCGCGGCGCTGTCCCGCTGGGCCACCAGAAATACCTGCTGATCCTCCATCATGGCCTGCTCCAGCGCCGCCACGCTGCGGGGACGGCCCACGTCAAAATGCAGCACCATATGGGGAAAAACCATCAGCCCCCGCAGGGGAATAAGAGGCAGACGCAGGGTGTTCTTTTTCTTTCTTGGCATATTGTCTCCCTGAATTGATGATAAATTTCCGGAAAATCGTGATATTCCGACAAAAAGTATTATACCCGAAGGCGGATGAAAATGCAATCATTTACCCGGGCAGTTGAATGCCCGCCGCGGCGAACGGCTGCTGCTGGGGGACCGGGGCGGCGGCAGGGGGATTCTGTTCTTTTCCGGGCAGCAGCAGAAGATTCAGGGCATCCTGGAGGGTATCCAGGGGCAGCACCTCCATGCCCTCCCGGGTCAGGCGCTCCAGCCCGTTTTCCCGGGGTGCCAGCACCCGGCAAAGCCCCGCCCGCCGGGCAGCCTCCACCTTCGCAGGCACGCCGCCCACCGGCAGCACCTTTCCCTGTACGCTGATTTCCCCCGTCACCGCCGTCCTGCCGTCCACCGGCCTGCCGGTCAGGGCGCTGACCGCCGCCACCGCCATGGCCGCGCCCGCGGAAGGGCCGTCCACCGGCGCGCCGCCGGGAAAATTGATATGCAGATCCGTGCGCTCGTCGGCATAGCCCAGGCGGCGCAGCAGGGTGAGCACGTTTTCGGCAGAGGCGTGAGCGGTGGATTTCCGGCGCAGGGTGTGCCCCCCGCCGCCCAATTCTTCCTCTTCGACGATGCCGGTCACCAGCACCCGGCCCGTGCCGGGCCCGGCCACCGCCTCGATCTCCATCACCGCGCCTTCCTGGCCGCCGTGCACCGCCAGGCCATGCACGGCCCCCACCCGGTTTTCCGTGGAGGCCATGACCTGGGCCCGCAGGGAACAGCGGCTGGATTCAATGACCCATTCCATGTCGGCCCGGGAAATGTCCCCCCTGCCGTCCAGCTGGGCGATGCCGGAGGCCATTTGCACCATGTTCACCGCGTCCCGGCCGCAGGAAGCGTACTGGCCTGTCAGCTCCGCGGTGCCCCGGCTCATGGCAAAGCCCGCCCGCTGGGCCGCCTCATAGGCGATCAGGGCGATTTCCCCGGGCTCCAGGGCCCGGAAATAGATTTCCATGCACCGGGAGCGCAGGGCCGGGGGCAGTTCCTCCGGGCTGCGGGTGGTGGCCCCGATGAGGCGGAAATCCGCGGGCAGGCCATGGGCGAATATTTCATGCACATACCGGGGCGTACCGGTGTCATCCGCGTTATAATAGGCGGATTCAAACCGCACCACCCTGTCCTCCAGCACCTTGAGCAGCTTATTCATCTGGATAGGATGCAGCTCCCCGATCTCATCCAGAAACAGCACGCCCCCGTGGGCCCGGCTCACGGCTCCCGGCTTGGGCTGAGGCACGCCCTGAACGCCCAGGGGCCCCGCACCCTGATAGATCGGGTCGTGAACGCTGCCGATCAGCGGGTCGGCAATGGCCCGCTCGTCAAAGCGGACGCAGGTGGCGTCCATTTCGATGAAGGGGGCGTCGGGCTGAAAGGGCGTGCCGGGGCTGGCCTTGGCCGCCTCCAGGGCCAGCCTTGCCGCGCAGGTTTTGCCCACGCCCGGCGGGCCATAGATGATCACATGCTGGGGATTCTTTCCGCACAGCAGGGCTTTCAGGGCCTGGATGCCTTCTTCCTGGCCGATGATGTCCTCAAAGCGCCGGGGCCGCACATGCTCGCTGAGGGGCTCGGAGAGGGAAACGCTCCGCATCCGGCGAAGATTCTCCATCTCCTTGGCGCTGGCCCGGCCGTTTCGGGGCGCGGATTGCCGCTGCCGCCGAAGCTGAAAATAAAAATACAGCCCCATCAGCACCGTGGCTGTGGACTGAACCGCCATCCAAACCCATGTCAATTGCTTTCCCCCCTTTTTCTGTTCTTATCTTACCAAAATAGTTAAAATCCATGCGTAAAAAAACAGCCGCTTTTCGCTTCATTTCTCTTGACCTTTGGGGGAAAATAAGGTATCATGGATTTGACCAAATGAGCAGTACGGTCAATAAAATAAAAGGGGAGTCTGATTGTCATGAAAAAAATCGCATCCTTGCTTCTGGCGCTTGTGCTGCTGAGCACCGCCACGGTGGCGCTGGCCGATGATTATGCGCCGAACCTGAGCCGGTTTGCCCAGATGAAAACCCAGCGGATCGGCAATGTCATTTATATCACCCTGACCAAGCCTGTGGATAAGCTGTATGTGAACTGGCTGGGCGAACTCCGGCTGGCGGAAGTGGAAATCTCCGAGGACTTGACGGGCATGGTGCTCACCTCCGGCCACACCTATCAGCCTGGTGTGGGCAGGAGAAACCAGCTGGATGAAACCCCCAACTTCCTCTCTTTCCGCATTGTTCCCGCCGGCTCTTCTCCCGCTGCTTACGCTGCCGCCGTGGCCCAGAGCCGCACCTTCCTGGATGAATATTACAACGTCCTGGATCGTCGGAGCCCCACTGCTGGCCGGGATGGCTTCTCCTATGTGTACCATACCACCAACATGGACAGCGTGCCGACCCTGCTGAACCGCGCCTATATTTCCATTCAGGGCGAATTCATCGTGTGCTATAACCGCCGGGGCGATATCGTGGATGTGATGTCCGCCGGCAAAGACGTTCACGACGTGGCCTACTGGGGCAACTGATTTTCCTTCGCCCCTCAGCTGCCTCCTCACCGAGGCAGTTTTTTTGTGCGCAAAAAAGCCGGTCCCGGCAGGGATCGGCAGGCGAGAATTATCTGTCCAGCTGTTGTCATTTGCAGAGCACTTTAAGTGAATAGGCAATAGGCATTAGGCAATAGAACGAGAGCTCAGAGTGAAGAGTTCAGATATTTTTGCCATTCCAAGTCTGGATGCGTTGTTTGTGTCCGTCTATATTCTCTGTACTCTGAACCCTGCACACTGCATTCTTTCTACTATTGCCTATTGCCTAATGCCTATTGCCTGGTAATTGAAAGCGTTCTTGATACGGCTGAACGATTGCGATTATTTGGCCAGCTCCACGGCGATCTGGGAGGCCAGGCGCACGTTGTTCAGCACCAATTGGATGTTGGAGGCCAGGGATTCGCCGCCGGTGAGCTCGCAGACCCGGGCCAGCAGGAAGGGCGTGATGGCCTTGCCCTTCACATGCTGCTCATCGGCCTCCCGCAGCGCCTGGTCGATGGCGGCGTTGATCTGGTCGGCGGGCATGGCGTATTCTTCGGGAATGGGGTTGGTGATCAGCATACCGCCGGGATACTCTATCTCCCGCTGGGCGCGGATGAAGGAAGCGATTTCGGCGGGAGAATCCGCCCGGTAATCCACACAGAAGCCCGAATGGGGGGTATAGAAGGCGGGCAGCTCCTTGGTCTGATACCCCAGCACGGGCACGCCCTTGGTTTCCAGGTATTCCAGGGTCAGGCCCAGATCCAGGATGGATTTGGCCCCGGCGCAGATCACCGCCACGGGGGTCCGGGCCAATTCTTCCAGGTCGGCGGAAATATCCATGGTGGTTTCCGCGCCCCGGTGTACGCCGCCGATGCCGCCGGTGGCGAAAATTTTGATGCCCGCCAGGGCGGCGATGATCATGGTAGCGGCCACGGTGGTGGCGCCGTCAGCCTTCTTCGCCACCAGGATGGGCAGATCCCGGCGGGAGGCTTTGGTGACCTTGGTGCCCTCCCGGCCCAGGTAGTCGATTTCCTCTTCGGTGAGCCCGGCGCATAATTTGCCGCCGATGACGGCGATGGTGGCGGGCTCGGCCCCGCAGGCCCGGGCGGCGGCTTCGCATTTCAGCGCGGTTTCCACGTTCTGGGGATAGGGCATGCCGTGGGAGATAATGGTGCTTTCCAGCGCGATCACCGGACGGCCTTCCTTCAAAGCGGCTTCCACCCGGGGCGACAGCTTGATGTGCTGATTCAGGTTCATGCAGGTTCCATCCTTTCTGACTGCGTATCCGTTTATTGCATCTGCCCGCGGAGGGGGTACGTTCTCCGTGCGGCAGCGGGCGCGGCTTTGTATGCAGGATCATTGTATAGCAAAGCGCGGCCCCGTGTCAAGCGGAACCGCGCCAGGAGAAAGGAGAAGAAGCCTACGCTTTTGATTCGTTCTGCCAGCCTTTGCAAACGTCCACCCAGGCCTCGGCTGAGGAGAGCTGTTCCAGTTCTGGCAGCGTCAGTTCGATGGCGCTGTTGGCGCTGCCGCAGGCGGGAAACACCGTGTCAAAGCGCCGCAGGGATTCGTCTAGAAACACCCGCACGCCGGCGTTTACCGCAAAGGGGCATACGCCGCCCACCGCGTGGCCGATGAGGGCCTCCGTATCATCGGGGGACAGCATCTTCGCTTTCGTTTGGAACCGGGCCTTGAACCGGGCGTTGTCCACTCGGGCATCTCCCGCCGCCACGATCAGCGCGGGGCCGCCCTCGATCAAAAAGGAAAGGGATTTGGCGATCCGGCAGCCTTCGCATCCCAGGGCCTGGGCCGCCAGGTCCACCGTGGCGCTGGACACGGAAAACTCCTGAATCCTGTCCTCCATGCCATGCTCCCGGAAAAACGCCCGCACCCGCTCAATGGCCATGCTCCATCCCTCCCGACGGTATTTCAAATGGCATTGTAGCAAAGCAGAGAAGAAAAAACAATATGGAAACTGTGCTTCCTTTGTTTTTCGCTTTCGCCTATTTTCTGCCACAAAGTGATGGCCGGGACGGGAAAAAAAGATTTGAAACCTGGGCCTGATGCGATTATAATAAAAGGGGCGTTTAGATACGCCTGGACAGAAAAGGCGAAACGCGCCGAAAATGGAGGGGAAGAAATGTCTTTTTTTAAAATGCTCAGCCGCCGGTTCATGGCGTTTATGAGCACCCGGAACGGCATCGACCAATTGTCCATCGCCATTTTGATCGGCAGCCTGATTTTGCAGATCATCGGCGGCATCGTGAATGTGAACGCGGTGATTTTTCTCAGCATCGCTTTATACGGCTGGGCGCTGTTCCGGATTTTCACGCCGAAAAACGCAAAGCGCGCGGCGGAGAACGACAAATTCGTTGGCTGGTGGCAGCCCATGTATGCCAAGGCAAAGCAGTTTTTTCTGCGGCTGAAGCTGCGCAAGCAGTATAAATATTTCAAGTGTCCCCAGTGCGGCGTGCTGCTCAGGCTGACCCGGGGCGCGGGGGAAAAGGATATCTGCTGTCCCAAGTGCCAGCACCGGTTCAAGCAGAAAGCGTAAAGGAGGGCGGCGGTATGTTTGGCATGATCCGGCCGTATCAGGCCGATTTGACGGAGGAGGAAAAGCAGCGGTACAAGGCGGCCTACTGCGGGCTGTGCCGGGTGCTGAATGAAAAGTACGGCCTGGCCGGACGGATGGGGCTGAACTATGATATGACCTTCCTGATCCTGCTGCTCAATTCTCTCTATGAGCCGGAGGAAAAGCACCGGGAAGCGTTCTGCCCGCCCCATCCGGTGAAAAAGCATCCGGAGAGCATTTCGGAATTTACCGATTACGCGGCGGATATGACCGTGGCGCTGACATATTTTAAGGCCCTGGACGACTGGGAGGATGAAAAGAAAACCTCCGGCAGGGTGTATGCCGATCTCCTCCGGCGGCATTACGCGAAGGTGAAGGAGCGCTGGCCCCGGCCCTGCGCCGCCATCGAGGAAAGCCTGAATCAAATCCACCGGGTGGAAAAGGACAAGCAGTCCCAGCCTGAGCAGGCCGCCGATTTGTCGGGCCGGATGCTGGGGCAGATCTTCGCGGTGAAGGAAGATTATTTCCAGGGGCAGATGGCCTTCCTGGGCTACGCCCTGGGCAAGTTCATTTATATGATGGACGCGGCCATCGACTATGAGGACGACCAAAAGAAGGGCTGCTATAACCCGCTCCATGGGATGCGGGTCACGCCGGAGGGGGCGGCCGATCTTTTGCGCCAGCCCCTGGGCCAGGCGGCGGAGGCCTTTGAAACCCTGCCCCTGGTGCAGGATGTGAACCTGATGCGGAATATTCTGTATTCCGGCGTATGGCAGAATTATAATTACAAGATGAACGAAAAGAAAGAGAAGGGAGGCGAGAAGGATGGTCATTGATCCCCATAAAGTGCTGGGCGTCGCCCCCGGCGCCACAGAGGATGAAATCAAAAAGGCGTACCGGAAGAAGGCCAAGGAATGCCATCCCGACCTGCATCCCGACGATCCTCACGCCAACGAGAAAATGAATGAACTCAACGAAGCCTATGAAATGCTCATGCATCCCGAAAAATACCGGGCCCAGCAGAGCTATTCCAATCCCTTCCAGGGAGGGGCGAGGCCGGGCGGAAACCCCTATGGCGGCTTCAATCCCTACGGCGGCTTCGGGGGCTTTGGCAACGGGGGCTGGGTGGATTTTGACGAATTATTCCGTTCGGCTCAGACCCGGCAGACGGCCTATGCCCAGCCCGAGGAAATGACCTATGATTCCATGGAGGTGCGGGTGGCTGTGCAGGCCATCCGTTCGGGCCGCTGGCAGGAGGCGGTGAATGCCCTGGTGCGGGTGAGCGCCAATGACCGCAATGCCCGCTGGCATTATCTGTTCGCCCTGGCCCAGCACGGCGCGGGCAACACCATGACCGCCCTGGAGGAAATCCAGCGGGCCGTGCAGATGGAGCCCGGCAACCCCGTGTATACCCAAGTGCTGCGCCAGTATCAGTCCGCCGGGCAGACCTATACCCAGCGGGCCCAGGGCTTCAATATGAGCGCCGCCGATCCCTCCCGCTGGTGCATGCGCATCTGCCTGGCCAACCTGATCTGCAACCTGTTCTGCTGCAGGTGCTTTTAATCGGCGCGCAGGATGAACGGAATATCCTTTTTCGGCCGGGGGATCCGTCATTTCTCCCCCGAAAATATGATCAGCAACAAGCTGAATGGAGCAATTTATACCAATGCGAACCTATCGAACCGGAATTGACGTGGGCTCTACGACGGTAAAGGCCGTGCTGCTGGATGAAACCGGCAGCGTGGCTTTTTCTCAGTATCGCCGCCATCACGCCCACACCCAGGAAACGCTCATTGACATTTTAAAAGAAGCCCGCCAGGCCCTGGGCCCCTGCCGGGTGCAGTGCGCCATCACGGGCAGCGGCGGCATGGGCCTGGGCAAGGCCCTGGAAATCCCCTTCGTGCAGGAGGTGGCGGCGGTGGCCGCGGCGCTGAAAAAGGAAGCGCCCAAGACTGACGTGGCCATCGAGCTGGGCGGGGAGGACGCCAAGATCATTTATTTTACCGGCGGCCTGGAGGAGCGCATGAACGGCGTGTGCGCCGGAGGCACGGGCAGCTTCATCGACCAGATGGCGGCCCTGATGCAGACGGACGCCCCGGGGCTGAATGCCGAAGCGGCAAATTATAAAATGATTTACCCCATTGCCGCCCGGTGCGGCGTGTTTGCCAAATCCGATATCCAGCCCCT
>CAMOUF010000253.1 GCA_946626395.1 uncultured Clostridia bacterium | reverse complement strand
CTTGGCCAGCACGTCCTTCCGCATGGCCTTGACGGTCTCCCGGGCGATGATCTTGCCGCCGATGGCCGCCTGGACCGGGACCTCGAAGAGCTGGCGGGGGATGTTCTCCTTCAGCTTTTCGCAGATCTTCCGGGCCCGTCCCTAAGCTTTTTCTCTGTGTCCGCTGAAGGACAAGGCCTACGGCCGGGGGCGGGCCATCGCCGAAAAGCTCAAGGACGTGATCCCCCGCCAGCAGTTTGAAATTCCCATTCAGGCGGCCATCGGCGGCAAGATCATCGCCCGGGAAACGGTGAAGGCCGTGCGCAAGGACGTGCTGGCCAAGTGCTACGGCGGCGATATTACCCGGAAAAAGAAGCTGCTGGAAAAGCAGAAGGAAGGCAAGAAGCGCATGCGCCAGTTCGGCACCGTGGAGCTCCCCGGCGAAGCGTTCATGGCCGTGCTGAAAATGGGGGACGACTGACGGCGGGACAAACAATTTATTTCTGCGCATGAATTTTCCCTGTGCTTCCGTTATATGGCTGAAGGAGTTTTTCAGCCGGGAGGATAGAATGAACATCAATATTATTGACATTGGGATTCTGGTGATTTTAGGGGCCAGCCTGGTATACGGCCTGTACCGGGGCTTCGTGCACACGATTCTGTCCGTGGCCTGCTGCCTGCTGTCCGTGTTTCTGGCCTTTGCCTATGGGCCCAAGCTGGCCGCGGTGGTCAGCGGCAATCAGGGCATTTCCTCTACCCTGGCCACCTATACCGACGCCATCGCCCGGGTGGGGGATTATAGCCTGGCGTCCACCCCGGTGAGCCAGTTGAACGACAATGTGATCCAGCAGGTGTTAAACAGCGTATCTCTGCCGGAGCCCATTGCCAATATCCTGCAAAGCAACCTGAAAACCCAGGCCTTTTCCGGCACGGGCCTGACCACGGTGAACGATTACGTGTCCAATACCGTGGTGGGCATCGCGGTGAACATCCTGAGTTTTATTGCGGTGTATGCCGGGGCGTATCTGGTGCTGTCGGTGATCGTGGGGCTGATCCAGGCGGTGTTCAAGCTGCCCCTGCTCAAGCATCTGGACTGGCTGGCGGGGGGCGCGTTCGGCCTGGTGCGGGGCGGGCTGATCCTGTATGTGATCTTCCTGCTGATCCCCATTTTGAGCACCGTGATTCCCCTGGACGCCTTCAACGAGCTGTTGGCCCAAAGCACCCTGGCCCCGGTGTTTCAGAGCGACGGGTTCTTTGTCAAGGTAATTACGGGAAAACTATAAAGCAAAGAGGCAAGCGTTTCTGTTTTTTTCGGAAACGCTTTTTTTCTTGAGCAATGTAACAAACGGAGGTTCAGGCGCGTCTTAATGGATGAGGCACAAAAAAAGGAGGGGGAAACCTATGAGAAAAATCTTTGCCTGGCTGCTGACGCTGAGCCTGATCCTGGCCGTTCTGCCCGCCGCCCTGGCCCAGGAGGATGCGTTTGAAAGGACGCATTTTTCCATCGTGGCCAATCCCAGACTCACCGACCGGCTGAACTTGCGGGAAAAGCCCGACGAAAACGCCAAATCCTTAGGCAGACTGTACAGCGGCACCCCGGTGCTGGTGGACGAAAACGGCGCAAAAACGGATGGCCGTGGCCGGGTCTGGGAACGGGTATCCCTGGATCTGTTTTTGAGTGGGGACGTGGACTTCAAGGGATACATGCTGAAGGAATACTTAAAACCTTTGGGAGAAAACGCGGTGCCCCCTGCTTTCTTTTACGCTTCCGTCCGCAGCGGCGCTAAGCTGCTCCGGGAGCCCCGGAATAACGCGGCGGTGACGGCCACGGCGGGGGACGGGAACCTGAGCGTTCTGGGGGACATTGGCGATGATTGGCGGCTGGTCATGAACGGGAGCGGCAGGATCGGCTTTGTCCGCGCCGCCCGCCTGATCCGCACCTGGGTGGATATTCAATCCGCCTTCGCCCGGCCCACAGACGGCGGCGATACCGTGACCGTATACAGCGATATCGATTTGAAAAAGCCCCTGGGGACCCTGTACGCCGGAGCGCCCCTCCATGTGTATGGGCTTAGCAAGGGCAAAGGCACGGCCACGGTGGAATCCTTCGGGGTGGAATACGCCCTCAAGGAGCAATGGCAGGCCGATCTGATCGGGTATGTCCGCGCCCAGGATGTGGACGCGTATAGCCGCCCCTGGGAGGTCACCTCCCACATGCCCGTGGGCATCGCTTCCAAGGAAATCGCCACGGATCACCCAGCTATTTATATTCCTCAAGGCGCGTCGATCACGGTGGTGGGCGAAATGAAGGGAAAGTATCAAACGGTGTACGGCTGCCCCCTGGCGGGCACCTGGTACACCGAACAGATGGCGCCCAAGGAAGATATCCGGCTTACTTCCCGCAGGGCGGACAATTGGGGCCCCGCCGCCCTTGGCCTGGCCTGGATTCAAAGCGAGGGGGAGGACGAATATCCTTCCGTGTTTTTAGCGGACAATCCCGGCGATGTGCGGGGAACTGAAAACGATGCCTTCTTCTCCCATCAGCTGGCGGAAATCATCGGGGCGGTGGAACGGGACGGGGTGGATTACTGGCAGCTGCGGTCCATGGATCACGCCAATTTTTATCTGCCCAAGTCCCAGTGCCTGCCGCTTCTATACGCGGACAATGAAAGCCGGAGTCCCCAAAAAGGCCCCGGCTCCTGGACGGCAGAGCAGAAGGAGCAGGGCTTCTGGCTGCTGACGGTGAAAAAAGGAAAGAAAGCTGTTTTGACCTTAAAGAGCCCATCCGGGAAAACGGAAACCTATGCCGCCGAAAACGAGCCCCAGGACAGCACCTTTTCCTTTTATGTGCAGCCGGGTATGGCCGTGACGCTGACCGGAGAAGGGACGCTGCGGCCCATGACTCGGGAAAGCGCCCCCGTCCTCATCGCCCCGGAAAATCAGGAAATAGTCCAAGGAAAGGTGATCTTTTCCGGCTCGGGCCGGTTCTTCTGCGATTGGCAGCTGCCCAATACCAACGCCTTTGGCATCGTCATCCGGCCCATGGACGGCAGCCTGGACAGCTTTGCCGCGGTGACGGAGGTGTTTGAGCCCAGCCTCCAGGCAGGACAATCCGAATGCGCCGAAAAGCGCTGCTTCTTTGACGGCAGCCCCACCCAGGAGGAATTGGAACGCTACGGCACCGTCACCTATGGAGAAATGGAAATCGGCGATCTGTTCGGGCCCATCCTCCTTCCCGGATACTTTATTGAAGTGCATCACTGCGAAATCGTGATTTTCTTCGGAAACGGCTGAAACCCGGAGAAATACGCAGCCCAGAGCATATTCCATTACAAATGAAGGCGAGAGATCGTAAAGATGCTTCCGATCATTTTCCTGCTCCTGGAGGATGAGACCGACCGGCAGTTCATGGAAAACCTGTACGCCCAGTATCACCGGCTGATGTACGCCCAGGCCCTGGAGGTGCTGCGCCAAAGCCAGGCGGCGGAGGACGCGGTGAGCGAAAGCCTGCTGGCGCTGATCAAAAAGATCAGTCTGCTGCGCACCTTTGACAGCGCCCGGCTGCGCTCCTATGTGGTGGTGACGGTGAAGCATCTGTCCATCACCCTGCTGAATAAACGGCAGCGGGAGAAAATCGACAGCGGCGTGGCCCTGGAGGACCTGGCCGACGCCGGACGGGTGGATGACAGGCTGCTGGAGGAGGCCGGGGGGGAGCGCATCCGTCAGGCCATCCGCGCCCTGCCGCCCCGGGAAAAGGATATTATGCTGATGAAATATTTCCGGGAAATGACAGATGAGGAAATCGCGGAGGAAATCGGGGTCAGGCCCGTGTCCGTTCGGGTGCATCTGAGCCGGGCCAGGAAGCACCTGGCCCAATTGCTGCTGGAAAGGGGGGAATGCGCGTGAAAAACGGAGAAGATTTGCTGCGCCAGGCCTGCGCGGACTTGGCCCGGGAAGAAGCGGATCAATTGGAAAGGGGACTGAATCGCGCCGCCATCCGGGAGGCGGAGGAAGCCTATCGCCGTCATCGCTTCAAGGCCCTTGCTCTGATTCGGCGGAACACCCGGCGGCAGGATGAAAAGCTGATTTTCCTGCGCGTCGCCGCCGTGCTGCTGGTGGCCGCCGTGGCCGCGTATTTTTCTCTGCGTTCCTCCCCGCCGGACAATGTGGAGCTGGATCAGATTCCCAATACCGTGGTGCAGCCTTATTATACCCCCATGCCGGAGGACACCCCGGTTCCCTATCCCACCGAAAGCCCCACCCCCGCGCCTACTGAAGAGCCTTCTTTTGTTCCTTTGTTCACCACTTTTGAAGAAAATATTAGAGAAAAAGAAACGATTTTACCCACTGAAACGGAGAAAATCAAAGAAATCCCAACGATTTCCCCCACTGTTACCCCGACACAAACGCCCACTTTATCCCCGACAGCAACGCCGTCGCCCACTCCTACGCCGATCCCGACGGCAACGCCACCCCCTGGGCCCACGATCGTCCCCCCCCTGGCCCCGACGCCAAAGCCCACGGCGGCCCCCACTGCTGCGCCCACTGCGTCTCCTATAGCAGCGGCTGAAACCGCCGCGCCTCCTTCCGCCATTCCTTCCACCT
>CAMOUF010000252.1 GCA_946626395.1 uncultured Clostridia bacterium | reverse complement strand
TCCTCCGCCGTCACAGCGCAAAAAACAAAAGACAGGATCAATAAAAGCACGATTCCGGTTTTTCTCATGCGGTGTTTCACTCCCTTCCCTGAATCAACGAATCACCGCCGTCCTTTATTGCATCAATTTTCCACTTTTTTGTGCTTCATAAAATATTCCGCCGCTTCATTCTCCCCTTGCGGAAATGGGAAAAAGCAGGTATAATAAAGACAAACTCAAAGAAAGAAAGGGGCAGATTCACATGGGCTACAAAGAAGAATATCAGCGCTGGCTGAATATGTTTGCCAAGGACGCTGAAACCGTGGCGGAGCTTCAATCCATCGCGGGCAACGAAAAAGAAATCGAAGACCGTTTTTACACCGAACTGGCCTTTGGCACCGCGGGCCTGCGGGGCGTGCTAGGCATGGGCACCAACCGGATGAACGTATACAACGTGCGCCGGGCCACCATGGGCGTGGCGAAATACCTGATTGACCAGGGCGTGCAGGATCAGGGCGTGGCCATCGCCTATGACAGCCGCATCATGAGCGACGTGTTTGCCAAGCAGACCGCGCTGACCCTGGCCGCCGCCGGCGTGAAGGCGTATCTGTTCGACGCCCTGCGCCCCGTGCCTGTGCTTTCCTACCCCGTGCGCCACCTGAACTGCGCCGCGGGCGTAGTCATCACCGCCAGCCACAATCCGCCCCAGTACAACGGCTACAAGGTCTATGGCGCGGACGGCGCTCAGCTGGGCCCGGAAGCCGCCGAAGCCGTGACCAAGTACATCCGCTCCCTGAGCTATGACGACTGCCTGCCCATGGACGAGGACGAAGCCAAAGCCAAGGGCCTGCTGAAAATCATCGGCAACAAGGAAGTGGACGACGACTACATCGCCATGATCAAGACCCTGGCCCAGCGGCCCGAGCTGCTGGCCGAGCGGGGCAAGGATTTAAAGATCGTTTACACTCCCCTTCACGGCTCCGGCAACGTGCCCGTGCAGCGGCTGCTGAAAGAGCTGGGCGTCAACTACACCGTGGTGCCCGAGCAGGAAAAGCCCGACGGACACTTCCCCACCGTGAAAGCCCCCAACCCCGAAGACCCCAACGCCTTCACCCTGGCCATTCCCCTGGCCCAGAAGGTTGGCGCCACTGTGGTTTTTGGCACTGACCCGGACTGCGACCGTCTGGGCGCCGCCGTGCAGGACGGCAACGGCGTGTTCCACACCCTGACCGGCAACCAGATCGCCTGCTTGATGCTGAGCCACATCTTGAGCAGCAAGAAGGCGAACGGCACCCTGCCCAAGAACGGCGCGGTGGTGAAGTCCGTGGTGTCCACGGAATTGGCCCGGGCCATCTGCGAAGACTACGGCGTAGACATGATCGAAGTGCTCACCGGCTTCAAGTTCATCGGCGAGCAGATTCAGCACTTTGAAGAGACCGGAGAACACACCTTCCTCTTCGGCTTTGAAGAATCCTTCGGCTATCTGAGCGGCACCCAGGTGCGCGACAAGGACGGCGTGAACGCCTCCCTGCTTCTGTGCGAAGCGGTCTGCGCCGCCGCCGAACGGGGCGAAACCCTGTACGACAGCCTGCAAAAGCTGTATCAGAAGTATGGCTACTTCAAGGAAAAGGGCGTTTCCGTCACCCTGCCCGGCAAGGACGGCGTGGCCAAGATCGCTGGCATCATGAACAATCTGCGCCAGAACCCGCCCAAGGAAGTGGCAGGCCTGAAGATCACCGGCATCCGGGATTTCAGCACCGGCATCCGCACCGCCGACGGCAAGGAAGAAAAGCTGGACTATCCCAAGAGCAACGTGCTGTATTACGAAATTGAAAAAGGCAACTGGATCTGCGTCCGTCCCAGCGGCACCGAGCCCAAGATCAAGCTCTACGTGGCCGCCCGCGCCGACAGCCAGGAGGCTGTGGATGCTCTGAACGACAAGATGGCCGCCGAAGCCCAGGAATGGATGAAGTAACACAGGATCAAATAACTGAATGTGGGGGAAACCGCCCTTTGGAATCCAGGGAGCGGTTTCCCCCTTCCTTCTTTTTATCAATAATATTCCGCGGATGCATCAAAACCGCATCCTGCTCCGTTCTATCAGCAGAAAGAAACGGCAAAAGTTTTCTTCTTTATCATAGAAAGGAGACTGATGGTATGAAAAAACTGCTGCTTATTTTCCTGCTTTGCGCTTTGATCCTGCCTGCCCACGCAGAAACGGCGCCCCAGCTTCCCGCTGGCTATGAGCCGCTGATGAACATGTATTTGAAAGGGCTGGCTGGAGAGGAGGAAGTGTTGGAATCTGACGATTTCAACATTTCCGTTTATCTGTGCAGCCGCTATGCCCAGGCGGACCCTTTCCAGGGCACGGGGTATACCTGCATGGATTTGGACGGAGACGGCGTTCCGGAGCTGATCGTGGGGCAAATGGAAGTCCTGGGGGAAGCCCGTTTTCTCTATGATATCTGGACGCTGCAGGACGGAGAACCTGTGATGCTGGCCCAGGGCTGGGAACGGAATGCACTGTACCTGACCCTGGACGGCGATCAATTCGGCCTGTACCAGGCGGGCTCCGGCGGCGCGTCCCTTTCCATTTATCAGCAAAGCGAATTTCGGGAGGGGCAAGCGGTTTTGGTGAACAGCCTTCTTTTTGACATGGAAGCTGCTCACCCCTGGACACTGAACGAGAACCCGATTTCAAAGGAAGAAGCCCTTCAGCTGATCGAGCAGTGGGAGCGGCGCGTCGTCTTTCCAGCCCTGAATCCTTTTGCGGATTACCAGGCAGCGAAGAACCGTTCGTAACAGACTTGTTTTTAAGAAAGACGATCATCGAGGGATACGGATAACAACGCCCCCGGCAAGGCTGCACTGATGCATTCCTGCCGGGGG
>CAMOUF010000251.1 GCA_946626395.1 uncultured Clostridia bacterium | reverse complement strand
GCAGCACCACGCAGATCATGGCCACGATGATGGCGGTGAAGGCCAGGGCGGTGCCGAATTCCTTCCACAGGTAGAGGATGGGGAAATCGTTGCTCAGGCCGAAGGTGGTGGTGTAGAAGTCACAGGCGGCCTTCACGAAGGAATAGCTGGAAAGGCCGATGGTGTGTCCGGTCCAGCCTTCATAGTAGATGCGGCCGGTGCCGTTGGCGGGATCGCCGTACCACTTCCAGAATTCAAACTGATCCAGGCCCAGGACGCTGGCGTACTGGGGATTCTTGTACATTTCCCGGCGGTCGCCCCGGTACAGGTTATCCCACTGGCCCTCGAACAGGGCGCTGTTGATGTGGTATTCATCGGTGAGCAGTCCGCCCGCGCCCACATACATGACGCCCTTCACGCCGTCGCGGATGACCTGCTTGGGGGTTTCCTTGCCCTGGGCGTCGGTGACGGTGGCGCCGGAGGGATCGGGCACGTACAGGGCGGCGTTGACGCGGCTGGCGCCCATGGACCAGCCGATGTAGCCGATATTATTGGTGTCGATGAAATCCAGGCTGTACACGTAATCGGTCACGTCGATGGAGCCCAGGCCGTCGTTATCCTTTTCCACGTCGGAGCGGCCGATGGTGTAGGGCTCGATGCCGATGGCCACGATGCCCCGCCGGGCCAGCTCCAGCCCCGCGTCGGACATGTATTCCACGCTGGCGTTGCCGCCGGGAATGAGCATCACGGCGGGAGCGGGGGTCTGCCGGGTGGCCGTCTTGGGCTTATACACTTCCAGGCTGATGGCCACGCCCCGGTCCGTCATCACGGACAGGCGGCGCATTTCCGTTTTTCCGTTGTTGGTGGAAATGAGCGATGCCAGCAGCAGGCCCAAAATGAACACTGCCAGAGAAATAAAAAGCAGCACTTTAACAGACGAGGACTTCTGTTTCATACTCGTTTCCCTCTTTTCACTTGTATTTTTTCCCAGGCCTGAGCAGCCAGGCCCGCAGGATGTAATGAAAATATAACACCGGAAAAATGGAATGTCAAGTTTGTTTTTTGTTTAATATGGTAAATATATGCAATATTTAGACAAATAGTTAAGATTGTGCTATGAATGTTCAGGAAATCCTATTGAAAATCGAACCCGCCGGACAGATAATGAAATCAGCAAAATCCGTTCGGAGCAGCACGAACGGATGAAAGAAGATCCGATCAAAAAACAAGGAGGAGCAAATCATGAAAAAGCTGTCCGTTTTCCTGGCGCTGGTCCTGGCGGTTTCCATGCTGGCTTCCTGCGGTCTGGCGGAAGACAAGCCTGATCCCTTCGGAAAATACGACGAACCCGTCACCGTTCATTTCGTCCGCAGCACGGACGATACCCTGGACGCCAACTTCTTTTCCCAGCATCCCGACAAGACCATGACCGACAACCTCTGGTGCGATTTGTACCGGGACACCCTGAACGTGATCGTGGAATACGACTGGATCGTCAAGGGCGGCGATGAATACGACCAGAAGCTGAACATCGCCCTGGGCGTTGGCGACATTCCCGAATTCGTGAACGTGAACACCCTGCAGCTCAAGCAATTGGCGGAAGCCGATCTGATCATGCCCCTGGAGGACGTGTACGACGCCTACGCCTCCGACTTCACCAAGAAGATCATGCTGGAGACCGGCACCTCTCCCTTTGACGCCGCCACCATCAACGGCCATCTCTACGGCCTGCCCAACGTGGACAGCACCCTGATGATTGCGGACCTTTTGTGGGTGCGCACGGACTGGCTGGAAAAGCTGGGCCTGCCCATCCCCACCACCATGGAACAGGTGATGGCCACCGCGGAAGCCTTCGCCAAGGCGGACTTTGACGGCAACGGCGTGGACGACACCATCGGCATCGCCATCGCCAAGGACCTGTGGGGCCAGCTGTTCAGCCTGCGCGGCTTCTTCAACGGCTTTGACTCCTATCCCGGCATCTGGGTGGAGGATGAAAACGGCAATCTGGTGTACGGCTCCACCCTGCCCGGCACCAAGGACGCCCTCAGGACCCTGCATGAAATGTATGAAAAGGGCCTGATCGACCCCGAATTCGGCGTAAAGGACGGCGGCAAGGTGGCCGAGGCCACCACGGCCGGCAAGTGCGGCCTGTTCTACGGCGCTCAGTGGAACTCCATTTATCCCCTGCAGAGCTGCGTGAACCTGGACAAGGACGCCCAGTGGCGCGCCGTGTCCATCGTGCCCGCCACCGATAAGCCCCTCAAGGCCCAGACCGACGTGGGCACCCTGCATTGGACCGTGGTGCGCAAGGATGTGAAGCATCCCGAAGCCGTGGTGAAGATGTTTAACGTGTTCATCGACAAGAACTGGGGCCCCAACAATGAAAACGGCATTTACTACGCGCCCCTGGATTCCGAATCCATCTGGAAGCTGAGCCCCGTGGTGCCCACCAACCCCAACAAGAACAACGACGCCTTCATGGATCTGGAGCAGTACCGCAAGGACGGCGACGAGAGCAAGGTCACCGGGGAAGCGTACAGCATCCTGATGAAGCTGAAGGCCTTTGAATCCGGCTCCGAAGACGGCTTCGCCCTCTGGGGCTGGGAGCGCATCTACGGCGCGGACGGCGCTTACGGCGTGCTGATCGATTATCAGAACAAGGGCATGCTGCAGGATAACCTGTTCGTAGGCGCGCCCACCGAAACCATGACCAGCCGCATGAGCACCCTGGAGGACTTGCAGGACGAAGTGTTCATCAAGATCATCCTGGGCGAAGCGGACATCGACGCCTTCGATAAATTCGTGGAAGACTTCAACGCCCTGGGCGGCAAGGACATCACCGAAGAAGTGAATGAATGGTACGCCTCCGTGAAGTAATTTTTCAAGCGCACAAGGGGACTGGTGGCGATCATCAGTCCCCGTTTTTTGACCGATCGACGGGCTCTTCGTCCCGCCGCCAAGCGACCGCAAGGGGGAAAACCTATGCAAAAAACAGCGCGCGCCCCGGCCCGCCGAAGGAGCGGAAAATTCAGAAAAGAGCTGCCCTTTCATCTGATGCTTTTGCCCGCGGTGATCCTGGTGTTTATTTATATGTATATCCCGCTGGGCGGGCTGATCATCGCCTTTCAGAAGTTCATTCCCGCCAAGGGCCTCTTTGGCAACCAGAAATGGGTGGGCTGGGATAACTTCATTTATCTGTATCATCTGCCCGGGGCCATCTCCGCCCTGAAAAACACGGTGATCATTGCTTTCTGGAAGATCATCCTGCATTTGATCATCCCCATCACCGTGTCCATCCTGCTCAACGAGGTGCGCTCCACCGCCTTCCGGCGCACGGCCCAGACCCTGATTTACCTGCCCCACTTCCTCAGCTGGATCATCATGGGCGGCATTCTGATCGACATCCTCTCCCCCTCCGGCGGCATTGTGAACCGGCTGCTGGGGCTGTTCGGGGTGGAGCCCATTTTCTTTCTGGGCAGCAACGATCATTTCCGGTTCACCCTGATCTTTACCGACGTATGGAAGGAATTCGGCTTCAACACCATCGTGTACCTGGCGGCCATTACCAATATCGACCCCAACCAGTATGAAGCCGCCACCATCGACGGGGCCAACCGCTTCCAGCGGATGCTGTATGTGACGCTGCCCAACATGCGCATGATCATCGTGCTGATGATGGTTTTGTCCCTGGGCAACGTGCTCAACGCCGGGTTCGACCAGGTGTTCAACCTGTACAGCAAGCAGGTGTACGCCACCGGCGATATCCTGGATACTTTTATTTACCGCATCGGCCTCATTGACGCCCAGTTCGGCGTGGCCACCGCCATGGGCATGTTCAAGTCCGTGGTGTCCACCCTGTTCATTTCCACCAGCTATTACTGCGCGTACCGCTTCGCGGATTACCGCATTTTCTAAGGAGGAAGCGCGATGGTAGAGTCCAAGCATTGGGCCAGCAGACTGTTCGTGGTGCTGAATTATTGTTTCCTCGGCTTCCTGGCCTTGAGCTGCCTGATTCCCCTGATTCATATTTTCGCCATTTCCCTGTCCGATTCCGCGGCGGCCACCGGCGGGCTGGTGATCCTGTGGCCGGTGAACTTTACCCTGGAATCCTATGCCTATGTGGCCCGGCGCGCCGCCTTCTGGCATTCCATGCTGGTGTCCGTGATGCGGGTGCTGGTGGGCGTGGGGCTGAACATGGTGTTCTGCGTCGTGTGCGCCTATCCCCTGAGCAAGGAAAAGGACCAGTTCCGGTTCCGCACGGTGTACGCCTGGTATTTTTTCCTGACCATGCTGGTGTCCGGCGGCCTGGTCCCCCTGTACATGGTGATCCGGCAGACCGGCCTGATGGGCACCTTCTGGGCCTTGGTGATCCCCGGGGCGGTGCCGGTATACAATATCATCCTGCTTCTGAACTTTTTCAGGCAGACCCCCCGGGAATTGGAGGAGGCCGCCATCATCGACGGGGCGGGACAATGGCGCATCATGTGGCAGATTTTCGTGCCCACCTCCACCGCCGCCCTGGCCACCGTGGCGCTGCTTTCCACCGTGTACCACTGGAACGAATGGTTCAACGGCATCCTGTACATGAAAACCCCCGACCAGTATCCCCTGCAAAGCTACCTGCGCACCATCGTGATCGATATGAAGCTGACCAATATGGGCGCCAACGACTGGCAGGCCCTGGCGCTGGTGTCCGATAAAACGGTGAAATGCGCCCAGATCTTTCTGGCTTCCCTGCCTATCCTGCTGGCCTATCCCTTCCTGCAAAGGTATTTCGTCAAGGGCATGGTGCTGGGGTCGGTGAAGGGGTAAAACAAAGTGAGGAGTTAGGAGTGAGGAGTGAGGAGTTAGGAGTGAGGAGTTAATAGTTGGCGCTGCGCGCCAGATAATAAAGAGTTCAGAGAGCAGAGTACAGAGTTCAGATTATTTTGCCGTGCTAAGTCTGATTCCGTTTCTTCTGTTGACTGTATTCTCTGCACTCTGTACTCCTCACTCTCGTTCCTTTTTAGAGCGCCCACTAATAACTCCTAACTCCTCACTCCTAACTCCTAACTGGTTTAACTCCTAACTCCTCACTGTTTTATTAACTCCTAACTGATTTACTCGTCCCCCTTTCGGGAGTATAATAAAAGCAAAAAGAGACGAATCATCCGGAAAGAGAGGGCGAAGACTGGTGACCCAGAAAAATCCATTGAGCCTGAAAAAATCCGTGTTCATCCGGCTCATTCTGATCACCTGCGCGGCGGTGCTGGTGTTTTATGCGATGGGCCTGACCATCAACATCGTGGGCCTGACCAACGTGCAGGCGGACATGCAGTCCGCCCAGCAGACCCATATCCAGTATGCCGCCGGGCAGATCGAGCAGGATTTTGAGCGGCTGCGGTTTTTCATGCTGGAAATGATGTCGGATAAGTCCCTGCTGCGCTATGCCTTTTCCTATCCCATCCTGGACGACTATCAGCGCATGACGGCCATCAAGGCCCTGTCGGCCCAGGAATACATGGTCAAGCGTTCCACCGACCTGGCGGAGTCTGTGCAGATCATGCTGCCCAACCAACGCCACACCATCATCACCGACCAGACCCTGTATATCGACCTGGACGAGGACATGTGGCAGGCGCTGCTGGGCCGGTCGGAGCGCAACCAGGTGGCCGTGACGGAATGGAACGGCAAACTGTGGATGCTTTTGCCCCGGTATGACCAGAACGACCCCCTGTTCATGATCGTGATTTCCATTTCCCAGAGCAGCCTGACCAACCGCCTGGCCCAGCTGGGCGGGGACCAGACCGACGGCCTGGCCCTGCTGCGCAGGGACGGCACCGTGTTTGCCAAGAGCGGGGAGGACGGGGACCTGCTTTCTTCTATCGGGAACCCCAAGAATAAAGCGGTGTTTTCCGCCCGGGCGGACATGGGCAGGCTTCCTTTGTCCCTGTACGGCTATACCCGGGTGGATGATATGATGGCCCCGTTTCTGCAGTACCGCATCAACCTGTGGGTGCTGACGCTGCTGGCCTTTGGCCTGATGGCGGCGTATCTACTGTATTACCGGGTGTATATCATGCGGCCCATCAACGATATTTTTACCACCATGCGCCAGGCGGGCTCCGACGGGCGCTACCGCATCGAAACCACCCGCGGTACGGACTACGACGATATTTACGCCCAGTTCAACGACATGGTGGAGCACATTGAACGCCTGGCCGCCCAGGTCTATGAGGAGCAGTACCGGGCCCAGAAGGCGGAGCTGAAGCAACTGCAAATGCAGATCGACCCCCATTTCCTCTATAATTCCCTGTACCTCATTTACCGCGTCGCCCAGGTGGACGGCAATAAATCCATCGCCAACATCAGCCTGAACCTGAGCAACTATTACCGGTATATCACCAAAATGCCGGAGCAGATCGTGACGCTCCAGGACGAGATTCGCCATGTGATGAATTACCTGGAAATCCAACGGGTGCGCTTTGAGCCCCGCATTCATATCCAGGTGCAGCCCCTGCCGGAGGAAATCGCGGAGGAAAGGATTCCCTCCCTGATCATCCAGCCCATTGTGGAAAACGCCTTCCAGCACGGCGTGAAGGACCGGGCGGAAGGCGGGCTGGTGTCCATCCGCTATGAAGTGGAGCCGGACGCGTTCCGGGTGATCGTGGCGGACAACAGCGGCAAAATGGACGAGGAAAAGGTGGCCGCCCTGTGGGAGCAGGTGCGAAGCAACGACGGCGGGGACGTGAGTGCCCTCAAAACCCTGTACCGCCGCCTGCAGCTGTACGAGGGCAGCGGCCATGAGCTGGCCCTTCGGTGCGTGGACGGAGGGCTCACCGCCATTATTACGTTCCAGAGGAGAGAAAAGAAAAATGCAAACCCTGTTGATCGTGGATGACGAGGTGCTGATTGCCGACGGGCTTCACGCCATGCTGGCCGAAGCCTTTCAGGGGCGGCTGCGGGTCCTGTGCTGCTATTCCGCCGCTCAGGCCATGGAAATCGCATCCCAGACGCAGGTGGATATTCTGCTGACGGACATCAATATGCCGGACGTTTCCGGCCTGGAGCTGCATGAAAAGCTGACGGAGAAGCATCCCGGCTGTCAGGTGATCTATCTCACCGGGTATTCGGATTTTGAATACGCCCGCAAGGCCCTGGACCAGCACGCCTTCGCCTATGTGCTCAAGGGCGAGGGCGATGATTTTGTGATCAGCACCGTGGAGCGGGCCATGAAAAAGGAGGCCCCAGCCCCCGCGCCCGCCTCTCAGCCGGAGAAGGGCACGGAATGGATTCAGGCCCTGCACGGGTATATCAACGCCCACCTGAGCGAGGATCTGTCCCTGAACCGGCTGGCGGAGTACTGCCATTTTCATCCGGTGTACCTGTCCCGGGTGTATCGGGAAACCACCGGCATGACCTTGAGCGATTACATCAACCAGTGCCGCCAGGAGCGGGCGGAGCAATTGCTTCGCAACAGCCGCATGACCGTGCTGGAAATCTCCCGGCTTATGGGCTTTGCCACCGATAATTATTTCTGCCGCTGGTTTCGCAAGCGCACCGGCATTTCCCCCCATTCCTTCCGGAACGGGAAAAAATAAAGGCTCTGTGTATCTGTTCAGTCATGGTTCCTTTGCGGCATGGAGCGAAGCCGAGTTCCAAGCTGGATGTTAAAAGTTCTAAGCTGTAAGTTCCAAGTTCTAAGCTGGATGCTGTTCAGCACCATAGGACATGCAGATACATCAAGACGATTTTGCTTGGAACTTAGAACTTTAAACTTAGAACTTGATTCCGCTTTCCTGTTTCCTTCCTCCTGATCACTGAACCATTATGTCCCCGGAAGCCATGCCGCGTCCGATCACGGTGTAGGCCATGCCGTTTTCCGTGTGCTCGGAGCGATAGAGGCACACGCTGCGCACCGTCATCACGGCGGGCGGGATGGGAACCTCCTCCAGCTGGAACCTCTCTGGCAGGACGGGCTTTCGCACCAGGGTCATATGCGGGAAAAAAGGCTTCCGGTCATAGGGAATGCCCGCAGCGGACAGCGCGTCCCGGACATGGTCCGCCAGGCCGCTTAGCGCCTGGGAGGGCTGGACCCCCGCCCACAGCACCTTCGCTTCCGGAAACACCCCCAGGCCGTTCAGGGCAATGGAAAAGGGCTGGCGCACAGGGGGCAGAAGCCCCGAAATATCCTCCGGCCACATGCCGATAAAGGCCAGCGTCAGGTGCAGATGGACGGGGGACAAATAACGCCCCGTCACCCCCAAGGCCCGCAGACGGCCCTGCAAATCAGCCAGGGCCTGCCGGACACCCGGCTCCGGCTCCAGGGCGACAAACAAACGCATCATCCTTTTTCCTTCTTTCCGGGCAGAAGTCTGCCCCATTCTTCCTGCTTCGATTATAGCAGATCGGCGGATGGGAAACAATACGCGGCGAATCTCCGGGGCTTTCAGCTCATGGGAAATTCGCCGCTTTTTTTGTTTTGGCTCATATTTTAGTGTGGCCCTTCATAAGCTGTTACCATGGACTGGCAGTTGATCGTGCCCGGGGAGCCGGGCTGGGGGCAGGTGGATTGGGCGTCGGCCCGGGAGGTGCGGCTGCGTCCGGGGCAGGCGGCGCTGGTGTGGCTGGGCAGTCATTCCTGGCGGGGCAGCCATGTGCTGTCTCCTCAGGATATTTACCGGGCTCTGCAGGCCCTGAGCGGCCACAGCCTGGCCGCGCGGCAGGAGGAATCCGCCCTGGGATTTTTGCCTCTGCCGGGGGGATGCAGGCTGGGCATATGCGGGGAATGGGGCCCCCGGGGCTGGAACCGCGTTCACAGCCTGTGCGTGCGCCTGCCCCACGGGGCGCCGGGGGCGGCGGACGGAATCTATCCCCTGGTGAAAGGAAAGTCGGTTTTGATTTTCGGGCCCCCGGGATCGGGGAAAACCACCCTGCTGCGGGAGCTGATCCGGCTGTCCTCCCGGGATGGGATGCAGGTGGGCGTGGCGGACGAGCGGGGCGAGATCGCCGGATGCGGCGAAGGGCAGCCTCAATTGGACGTGGGGCCCAACACCGACGTGGTGACAGGCATGGAAAAAAGCGCGGCCCTTGCCCTGCTGGTGCGGGCTTTCTCCCCTCAAGTGGCGGCCACCGATGAAATCGGCTCCCCCGCGGATGCCCGGGCCATCGGGGACGCGGCCCGGTGCGGGGTGCGGGTGCTGGCCACGGCCCACGGAGACAGCCTGGACGATATTAAACAGCGGCCCGGCATCGGGCCCTTGCTGCGCGCGGGCGTCTTTCATCATACGGCGCGATTGACGGCGGTGGGAACGCCGCCCGTGATCGGGGAGGGAAGGCCATGACGGCGGCGGCGCTGGCGGTTTCCGGGGCCTGCGTGGCGGCGGGGCAATGGGCCAGCGCATATCTGCGCCGGCGGGAACAGGCCCTGACCGATTGGGCGGACGCCCTGGGCCGGATGCAGGCGGCGGCCAGCCATCGGGCGCTGACCCTGGGGGAGCTTTTGCGGGAGGGCGCCGGGGCAGGCGCGCTGCCCCTGCCCGCGCTGCTTGAGCAGCTGGAAGCGGCCCCTGCCGCCGAACCGGAAGCGCTGATGAAACGCCTGCCCTGGCATGAAGCGCTGCTGCCCGGGGAACGGGAGGCACTGGAAAGATGCCTGACGGGCCTGTTTTCCGCCTCCCTCCAAGAGCAGGCGGAAACGCTTGCCTGGGCCAGGGAACGGCTGGAGGGGGCCAGGCAGGCCTGCCGGGAAAAACGGGAAAGGGACGGCAGGCTGTATCGCTCTCTGGGCTGGCTGGGGGGCGCGGCGGTGTTCATTCTGCTATGCTGACAGGAGGGGGAACGGGGTGCAGATCGACGTACTGCTGAAAATCGCCGGGGTGGGCCTGCTGGTCACGGTGATCTGCCAGGCCCTGACCAAGGCGGGCCGGGAGGACATTGCCACGGTGGCGGCCATGGCGGGCTGCCTGATCGTGGTGATGATGGTGGTGAACTTGGCGGGGCAGGTGCTTTCCCAGGTGCAGGCGGTGTTTCAGCTGCCATGACGGAAGAAATGAAGCTGGCGGGCTTTACCCTGTCCGCCGCGATGCTCTGCTTTACCCTGCGCTCGGCCCACCGGCAGGCCGGGGCGGCGGCGGCGCTGGCGGCGGGGCTGATGCTGTTTTTCTTCGCGGTGACCCGGCTGTCGCCCGCCGTGGAAACCCTGGGGGCCCTGGCGGAAAAGGCGGGGGTGGGCGGCCAGACCGGGGCGGTGCTGCTCAAGCTGGTGGCCATGGCCTATGTGACGGAGTTCGCCGTGCAGGCCTGCCGGGACGCGGGAGAGGAAGGGCTGGCGGCCAAGGCGGCCCTGTGCGGCAAAATGCTGCTCCTGGCCCAGACCCTGCCGTTCCTTGCGGAGATCGGCCAGCTGACATTTTCCTTCGTGCCATGAAAAGGGTGCTGATTGCCTGGATTTTGCTTCTGCTGTTTGCCGCCCCCGCCCGGGCCGAAAGCCTGGACGAAGCCCTGGAAAGCGCCCTGGACGCGCTGCCTTTGTCTCAGTGGCAGGAGGCGTATGAGCGGGCGTTTCCCCAGGGGGAGGATTTTCGTTCCTTCGTGCTGTCCATGGCCCGGGGCGAAGGAACATTCAGCGGAGAGGAAGTGCTCCGTTCCCTGGCCGCCCGTTTCCTGGGGGCGGTCACAGCCAGCGCCTGGCGGCTGGCCCGGCTGATGGCCCCCGCCATTTTCTGCGGGGTGCTGCAAAGGCTGCGGGCCTCCTTTGCCAAAGGGGCGCTGGGGGAGGCGCTGAGCGCCGGGTGCTTTCTGCTGCTGGCCGGATGCATGGCCCAGGATTTGGGGGAGCATTTGAACCTGGCCCGGGACGCGGTCAGCCGGATGGCGGACACCATGCAGGCCCTGTTCCCGCTGCTGCTGACGCTGCTGGCGGCGGTGGGCGCCACGGCGGGAGCGGCCTTTTTCCAGCCCGCGGTGGTGGCGGCCAGCGGCACCATGACGGCGCTGGTGCGGTCGGTGACCCTGCCCCTGGCCCTGGCGGCGGGGGTGACCGCCATCCTGAATCATCTTTCCCCCCGGATGCGCATTGGGCGGCTGTCGGGCCTTTTCCGCTCCGGGGCCAGCTGGACCCTGGGCGTGGGGTTCACGGTGTTCATCTCGGTGACGGCGCTGCAATCCCTGGGCGCGGCGGCGGCGGACGGGGGGTCCCTGCGCACGGCGAAATACGCGGTGGATCATTTCGTGCCGGTGGTGGGCGGCATGGTGGCGGACACCATGGACACCCTGGTGGGGGCGTCGCTGCTCATCAAGAACGCCCTGGGGGTCACGGGGCTGATGATCCTGTTGTCCGTCGCCGCCGTGCCCATGACCCAAACCCTGGCGGCGGCGCTGCTGTACCGGATGGCAGCCGCCCTGCTGGAGCCGCTGACCGACGCCCGGGGCGGGGCTTGCATGCAGGATTTTTCCGATATTCTGATGCTTCTGTTCGTGATCCAATTGTCGGTGGGGGCCATGTTTCTGCTGCTGGTGGCCCAGATGCTGGTGGTGGGGAACCTGACGGTGATGCTGCGATGAGGGATTTTCTGCGCCAAATCATTGGCTTGAGCCTGATCCGGCTGCTGCTGGATATGCTGCTGCCCGACAGCGATCAGGCCCGCTTCGCCCTGCTGGGGGTGGAGCTGTGCGCTGTGCTGTGCATGCTGCGGGGATTGATGACGCTGCTAAAGGGATGGATGCTGTGAAAAAATGGCTGGGATGGCTGAAAACCGCCCGGGGCGGGCCCTGGCTGCTGGCGTTGTGCTGCTGCGCGGCGGCCCTGCTGCTGCTTCCCCTGGGCAGCCAGTCCTCCGCCATGACCCAGGAGGAAAAGCGCATCAGCGATACCCTGTCCCACATTGCCGGGGCGGGCAGCATCCGGGTCAGCATTTATTACGCTCAGGAGACCGCCGCCTTTGGAAGCGGCGGGAAAACCCCCGTAGGCGCGGGGATCGTGGCCCAGGGGGCCGGGGACATCGGCGTGCGGCTGAACCTGATGCGGGCCGCCCAAACCCTGCTGGGCCTGGATGCCAGCCAGGTGGACGTATTTCTGATGGAGGACCCATGAAGGACAGGATTCTGAATGCTTTGATGCTGGCCGCCGTGGCCGCGGCCCTGGCGCTGACCCTGCTGCGGACGGAGCCGGACAAGCCCTTGGCCCCTTCCGTGCAAGCGCCGCCCGCCGCCGCCGTCAGCCCGGCGGAAGCCTACCGGGCCCGCCGGAAGGAAACAAGAGAAATGGAGCGGAAAATGCTGCTGACGCTGCTGGAAAGCGAATACACCGCCCCGGAAACCAAGGCCCAGGCGGAGCGGCAGCTGTCAGACCTGTCCGCTTATGACGAAACGGAGCTGGCCGTTGAAGCCGCCCTGTCCGCCCATGGCTACGCAAACGCCCTGTGCGTCAGCCGGGCGGGCAGCCTGACGGTGTTCCTGCCCCAGGAGATCACCCAGGAGGAGGCGGGCTTTTTTCTGGAAATCGCCGCCGCCGCTTCCGGCCTGAGCCGGGAAAACATCCGGCTGACGGGGATGTGAGGGGGAAAAAATCTTTCTCCTGTTAAAATATCAAAATCTATGCTATACTGTTCCCGTGAATCGCCATGGCGGGGGGTTGCCCCAAGCCGTGAAGGAGGGATATTCGTGCTGCGCAGCGGCAAGGTAGTCGCCGGGGAAAACGGCGTGCTGGAGGTTTGTTTTGAGCGGCCCGAGGCCTGCGCCCACTGCGGGGCCTGCGGCGGACAGAAGGAAGAAACGCTGGTGAAGATTCCCGGAAACGTGCCGGTGGGCCGGTGGATCGACGTGGATATGCCGGAGGGGCAGGTGCTGAAGGCCTCCATGCTGGCCTATGTGATGCCCCTGCTGATGCTGCTGGGGGGCCTGGCCCTGGGCAGCGCGCTGTTTAAAAATGAAGCGCTGTGCGCCTTGACGGGCATTGTGTGCATGGGCCTGAGCTGGCTGATCCTGCGGCTCGTGGAAACCAAAATGCGCAAAAAGGATGTTTGGCAGCCAAAGATCGTGAACGTTTACGGAGAAAACGAAACGCCGGGCTGCGGAAAATAATAAAAAGCTGCCGATAAGGGAGGCACTTCGTAAAGGAAGCGTCTCCTGTTTTTATACAGCAAAAAATAATTTAAAGGGCGGTTGAATTATCACGGTTTCGTGATATAATAAAATTGACTGAAAACAGGAGGCTTTGTCTATGCCGGTATTGTCCAGATTCTACGGAATTATTATCCGCATGTATTTCCAGCAAGCGGAGTATAATCCGCCGCACATCCACGCGCTTTACAGCGAGGACATGGCTGCCATTGACATCCAGACAGGCGAAGTACTGGAGGGTCATCTGCCGCCCAAGGCGCTTGCTATGGTACGGGAATGGGCGGCGATCCACAAAACTGATCTTCTGCAAATGTGGGAGACGCAGGAGTTCAAGCCCCTCTCTCCCCTTGAATAAGGAGTTGATCCTGTGTTCCATAAAGTAAAAGCAGTCAATGCTTTGCCGGATTATCGCCTGAGCGTACAGTTTGCGGAGGGCGTGACCAAAATCTATGATGTAAAACCTCTGTTTGAGAAATGGGCGCCGTTTAAGGCGCTGGAAAATGCGCCGGTGCTGTTTTCCGGCGTGGAAGTTGACGTAGGCGGCTATGGGATTGTGTGGAACGATGATCTTGATCTATCCTGCGACGAGCTGTTTGAAAACGGCGAAACGGTCAAGACACCTTTCGACGGACTCATGGCCTTTACCGACGCCACCCAGCTTTGGGGACTGAACGAAAGCACCCTGCGCAAGGCGATTGCTTACGGCAAGCTGATAAACGGCGTGGATGCCTGCAAATACGGAAAGCAATGGGTCATATCTACGGAGGCTATGATACGGGAATACGGACAGCCAAAAGCAACGCTTTAAGGCAGCAGGGATCAGGCAATAGGCATTAGGCAACAGGCAATAGGCGTTAGGCAATAGAAAAACGAGAGTTCAGCGTTGCAGATGTTTTTGTTATGCTCACTATTGAAAAGAACTTTTGCTCTTAACGCCCAGACAAGAGAAGCGCCAACAGCCGCTGTCATTCTGACGGCTTGAAAAGCCGGAAGAATCTCCTCCTGCTGGGGAAGCGGATTCGCTGTTTGTAAAAAGCCACAGGGGAGATTCCTCGCGGCCGAACGCGCTCGGAATGACAGCGAGGTTTACTTAGGCAATAGGAAAACGAGGGTACAGATCCATTTGGTTTTCCCAAACTGTCTGCATGCAAACCGTTTTCAACTCCTCACTCCTCACTCCTCACTGATTAAACTCCTAACTCCTAACTCCTCACTCCTAACTGTATTTTGAGCCTCTCATAAAACAGCGCCAAATGGCTGCCGTCCACCAGGGCATGGTGGGCCAGCACGGTGACGGGCAGGGTATACAGGCCCTGTTCATTTTGAATGTAACGGCCCCAGGTGATGCGGGGGTTGGACTCCTTTCCCCCGGCCACGGGCTGGATGAGGGATGAATAGTGCAGCCAGGGCAGGGTGGAAATAAAGTACATGCTTTCCACGTCCTCCTCCTCCTGGATGCCGCCATCCGCCTGGCATTTTTCCCGGGCGGCCTGGGCCTGGATAAGGTATTCCTGGAGGGGCATATGATGGTGCAGGGTGCAATAGCAATAGGTGCCGTCGGGCTTCATTTCGGTGTGGGAGGTGGGGCACTGATCATATTCCATGATGCCGCCCCCGTGCACCCGCTGCCGGAAGGCGGGAATGCTGTCCGCCGCCAGGGCCGCCGCGTGCATGAACATGAGATAAAAGGAGCGGCCCGTTTCCTTGCAGTGGTTCACCAGGCCGCTTACGTCCGTTTCCACCGTCACCCCCACATACGGATAGGGCAGGGAGCAGAAGTATTCAAAATGCTTCCGCCGGGGATAAGCGCTCATATCCAGCAGACGGCCCATCATTCCTTGCCTCCTTTTTATGCTCCGGAAAAAAAGAAAAACCGTTGTTGTCCAACGGTTTCAGTCGAAGTGGTGGGATTCGAACCCACGGCCTTTTGGTCCCGAACCAAACGCGCTACCAGACTGCGCTACACCTCGAAAAAAAGGAGCCGATAAAGGGACTCGAACCCTTGACCTGATGATTACGAATCAGCCGCTCTACCAACTGAGCTATATCGGCGCATGGCTGGTTGCCAGCAACAGATATTATAACAAAGCCCGGAAGAAAAGTCAATGAATTTTTTTGGCCAGGGCAATCGCTTACGAAATCAGCACACTGCAAATCCGCGGAAAAATGTAGGGGCGGATATTATCCGCCCGCCTAAGAGAATCATTTCATGTACTTGTTATTCCAACATTCGTTGTGCCAGCAATTTCGGGCGGATGATATCCGCCCGCCCAAGGGAATCAATTCATGTGCTTTATGTACAACATTTGTAATGCCTGCTTTTACGGGCGGATAATATCCGCCCCTACATTTTGTCTTGTCTCTATGATGGGTTTCTATGCAAGATACTGAATTGATCAGCGCTTACTTCGTCCCCGCTGCTCCTTCAAATACCGGTTCAGCAAATACAGGGCGAAGACAGCGCCGCACCCTTCCCCCACGGGCAGGGCGGCGGCCAGGCCCACTTCGCCGAAGATGCCGTCCAGCAGGAACATGAAGGGGATATAGAACACCAGCTCCCGGACGAAGGCGTGGAGCAGGGTGCCCTTGCCGTTGCCCATGGCCTGCATGCAATAAGACGTATGATAGTTGATGAACTGCACCGGAGAGGCGATACAGCGAACGCGCAGGAACAGCGCGGCGTAGCCCACGGTGATCAGGGCGGTTTCCGCGTCCCCGGCGGAGGTGCTCAGGAACAGGCGGGAAGCGGGATCGGCAAAGATTTCAAAGAGCAGAATGCACAGGAAGGAAATAAGCAGCCCCGCTTTCCGGGCGGTGGAGATCGTTTCCTCCATCCGGGCGCGGTCGCCGGAGGAATAATTGTAGGCCACGATGGGCAGCATGCCCTGGCAGATGCCGATATTGACCGCGTTGGGAATGCGCTCCACCTTCATCACGATGCCCATGCCCGCCAGCACCAGGTCGTTATGGGCGGCGGCGATGATGTTCACGCAGATGGTCGCCACGTCAAACAGCCCGGTCAGCACGGCGGAGGGCACGCCCACGGAGAACACGGCCTTCCGGTCCCCGCCTTCTGTTTTCAGGGCCAGGCGGGGGTTCATGGAAAGCGGCGCTTCCCGGGACGCCTTCAGGAAGGCGTACACCAGATACAGGCAGGCGGCGGTGTTGGACAGGGCGGTGGCGATGGCCGCGCCGGTGACCTCCTGGCCCCGGGGCAGCAGCACGAACATGAATAAGGGGTCCAGGATCACGTTCAGGATGCCGCCGCCGCTCAGGCCGATGCTGGCCTGGGTGGAATAGCCCGCGTTGCGCAGAAGATGGGCCAGGGCCATGGACAGGATGGAGGGCAGGCTGCCCAGCACGATCACGATCAGGGCATAGCTGCGGGCATAGTCCATGGTGGCGGAGGACGCGCCTAAAAACCGCAGCACCGGGTCCAGAAACAAGCCCATGAGCAGGGAATAGAGGAGCGCCATGATCATGGCCCCGTACACCGAAAAGGCGCTGGCCTGCTTGGCCCTTTGCGGCTGGCCGCTGCCCATGAGCCGGGCCACCAGGCTGCCCCCGCCAATGCCGAACAGGTTGGCCAGGGCCACGTTCATCATCACCATGGTCAGGGTGATGGTGGTGGCGGCCATCATGTAGGAGTTGCCCGTGCGGCCGATGAAGAACGCGTCCACCATGTTGTAGATCAGGTTGATCAGCTGGCTGATGATGGTGGGAACGGCCATGGTGTACAGGGCCTTGGGAATGGGAGCTTTTCCGAATAATTCCTGCTTGTTCATGCTTCCTCCGAAATACGAAGTGGAAAGTCACAAAGTTAGGAGTTAGGAATGAGGAGTGAGGAGATGAAAATAGTTTATGCGCGAAGCGCAAACTATGAACTCCTCACTCCTAACTCCTCACTCCTAACTGATTGAAAGCGTTCTTCCTCGCTGCTGCCAGTGACAGCGCAGCCTTGATTGTACCACAAAAAACCCTCGAACGCCAGAAGCGAAGGAAATGAAAAAAAGGGTTTTCCAAAGGGAACAGCCGCCCTGAGATAAAATGCTTGAATGAAACGAAAAAGCGATATATAATGAAAGCAGGCAGAATCCGAAGGAGGAGCAGGTATGCGAAAAATCCTTGCTGTTATGTTGACTCTGATTTTATTGATGGGCCTGGCGGTTCCCGGCCTGGGAGAAGAATTTGGCCAGAACGCCCAATACGTGCGCATTGCGGTGCGGGGCTACGGCGATCTGTACGCCGAGCTGTATCCCGACATCGCGCCCATCACGGTGGAAAACTTTCTGAAGCTGGCGAAGGAAGGCTTTTATGACGGCCTCACCTTTCACCGCATCATTTCCGGCTTTATGATCCAGGGGGGCGATCCCCTGGGCAACGGCACCGGCGGCAGCCCGGAGAAAATCAAAGGGGAGTTTGCCCAGAACGGCGTATCCAATCCCCTGCTCCATGACCGGGGCGTGCTGTCCATGGCCCGGAGCCAGGACATGAACAGCGCTTCCAGCCAGTTCTTTATCATGCATTCCGATTCCCCCCACCTGGACGGCAGCTATGCCGCCTTTGGCCGGGTGCTGGCGGGCATGTGGATCGTGGATAAAATCTGCCAGGTCACCCCTGTGCAGGACAGCAACGGCACCGTGGCCAAGGAGGATCAGCCGGTGATCGACACCATCCAGCCCTGCGCCAAGGAAGACGCCTATGCCGCCAAGAGCGCCGAAGGGGCCCTGGGCCAGGGCGGCGCGGTGTACGAGGATAAGCTGAGCAACCTTTCCTTCGTCATTCCTCAGGGCTGGCATCTGGTGTCCGACAAGCTGGGCCAGGCCACCCTGGAAAGCGACGAGGGCGAGGGAAGGCTCATCGTGGTGCGCTCCAATCAGTGGGACCCCACCCCCGCATCCCGCAAGCAGCAGTACGCCGCCGCGGGCGTCACCCGCTCCCAGATGAACACCGGCGTGTTCACCAAGGAATCCATGGTCGGCGCGGTCAACGGCAATCCGGACCATTTTGAACTGGTGGAGCGCAGCGGCGTCAGCTTCTATACCGGCTCCGACCGCTACGAAACCGGCGATTACACCTTCTATATCGGCGCCCAGGAAGGATACCTCATGATCTTCATTTTCAGCGGCATGCAGGAAGATGCCTCTGCTGTGGTGAATGAGGTCATGGACCATCTCACCTTCCGGGAAATGGATGCCATTTGATATTGCCTTTTATCAAAACACCGGGAAGCCCAGCGGCCTCCCGGTGTCTTTTTTTGCATCATCCTGGACTTTCAATGCAAGTCCCCTTCATGGGGACATTGCTCGTTTCGCCTGATCTCACCGCCGATGAGATATCCGCCACAGGCGGCTGTCCGTGCTTCGTCCCTGGACCCGCAAATGGCGACAAATCATCTTTGGAATAAACAGACATTCTCCGCCTGTTGCGTTATGGGACGGAAAGTTAGAGGGCTTCTGGCTCCCGAAAGCCCGGGAAAAATCGTGTGGAAAGTGAACTTTCCACACGGATTATTCCCGTCCTTTCCCCGGATGCTTTGCATCCGGGTTGGCGGCTTTCAGCCGCCGGGCCAGAAGCACAACGAATACAAGCAAGTTTTCGTTCCTGATCGGAACAGCGGGAGCCAACAAAATAGATTTTCTTAATGATTTTACCGAAAAGGTTTTCTTCGGAGGGGGTCTGGGGGAAACCGCCCTTAAAGCCAGGCGGCCCGAAAGGACGCATGGCGCGACATCATCCAAATAACATGGAGAAAGGAGCATGGACAAGCGCAGCGCAGGACATGCGTAGTAATTCCAAAGAATGGTTTCCCCCAGCGTTCCTCTTTCCGTCCTCTATCAAGTCCCTTATTTTCTGGGCAGGGTGCAGAACATGACGCCGCCCTCCTGGGGAGTGGTGCCCTCTACGCCCTCTTCCAGCAGAAATTCATCCGGCGCTTCCACCACCTGCACATGGTATTCCTGGATAGGCCCCACGAACAGCGCCACCCCATGGGCGTCGGATTCCACCGGCGTGCAGGCGGTGTCCGTGCAGAAATTGACGACGCAGCCGGGGATGGGCACCATGTTTTCATCCAGGAAAAGCACGGCATAGCGGCCTGTTTCCGCCGCAAAGGCTTTTTGCAGGGGCTTGGTTTCGGTGTAATCGTCCGCCAGGAAATAATCAAACAGGTCGGTGAACTGCTTGGTGTCCACCATGGAGCCCGTTTCAATCAGGCCCACGTTGCCAAAGCGATCCACATAAATGCTGGTGGGAATGCCAGTGAAGGGGAATTGGCCGGAATAGCTGCGCTGGCTTTCCTGGGCGAAGGGAAAGGTCAGGCCCCGGTCGGCGACAAATTTGGCGATCACGTCGGGGGTGTCGTTTGGTTCCGTGGTCAAGGCAATGATTTCCACGTCGTTCTGATACTGCTCATAGGCCGTCTGCATGAAAGGAAATTCCAGCTTGCAGGGCGGGCACCAGGTGGCCCAGAAATTGATGACCACCAGCTTCTTTTCCTTTAATACTTCGGATAACGTCAGCGTCCTGCCGTCGGTGGCGGTCACGGTCAGGTCCGGCATGGGCTGGCCCAGAAATTTTTCCGTCCATTCCTCCGCCAGGGCCGCCTGGCTCAGGCATAAAACCAGCAGGGCCAGCAGCAATACGCAAAGAAACCGTTTCATTCTGAATCCTCCTTGAAAATGAATTTGTCCTTATTATAGAGCAAAACGCTTTTTCAGGCAAGCCACAGTTATCGCCCTGCCGCGGCGCTGACAGGATTGGATTGGCGTTTTTCGTCGATTCTGCAACAAAATGCCAGAGTATTTTCCCGCCAACCGGTGAAAATAGCATTGACTCGCGACGAAAGGAGGTGGCGAAAATGAACCAAACCAGCAGCAATGGCAGCCGGGTGAACATCCCCGAAGCCCGCGGCGCCCTGGACAACATGAAGTTTGAAATCGCCCGGGAGCTGGGCATCAACTTCAAGCAGGGCGATAACGGCGACCTGTCCGCCCGGGAAAACGGTTATGTGGGTGGGTACATGGTCAAGCGTCTGATCGAGCAGGCGGAACGGCAGATGGCGGGACAGCAGTAAAGCGTTCCGGTTTTCCGGGCTCATGGATCGGGGAGCGGCCTTCGCCGCATGATCCGATTCAGGCATGAGCCAGCGATGCCGACAGGGTCACACGGAACACCTGCTTTGATATCGCCGGAAGGCGCGCCGGACACGGGACGGGGGTAAGAAACATCCTTTTGTCTCCGGCTTTCCTGGCGCTTCACCATCCGGCCCATTGAAAAGCAGGAAAGCGTCAGCGATCATAAAAAGCAATGAAACAGGAGGGATTTCCTATGTTCAATTCCAATAACGGCACCAATTCTTCTTCCGGCAATTCCAACCGCGCCAACGTGCCCGAAGCCCGCGCCGCCCTGGACAACATGAAATATGAAATCGCCAACGAGCTGGGCATCAACCTGAAACAGGGCTACAACGGCGACCTGCCCTCCCGCCAGGCCGGCTATATCGGCGGCTATATGGTCAAGCGCATGATCGAACAGCAGGAACGCCAGATGAGCGGCAAATAAGCTGAAAACAAAAACGGGAGCGGGTTTTGGGCCTGCTCCTGTTTTTTCATGCCCATGTTTTCTTTTATCGTAACGGTTCAGTGATACCGCACCCAAAGTCTGGATTCGGTGAGGTTCGCATCGCCGATGGATTCGACGGGCTCCGTTCCGGGCTTGAAATATGCACTGGTTTCATTCTTGTCGGACAAACTCCAGACCGCATACATGGCGTTACTCACCAGCTCCTTGCCATGGATCCGAACATATTTGAAATGCAGCCCATTCATTGGTGTTCCTCTCCCTCATCGCTTTCAGATGACGGCCGCTCCGGTTCCCATTGATGATCATGAATCCCTCTCAAACACATATTTGCGGCTACAGCCTCTTGTTTTGCGTGCTGTTTGTCAAGCCGGTTTCGATGGAATCCGCCACCAGCCTCAGCCTGTCCCGGACCCTCTCCACTGCCTTTTCCACAGGTTCGGACATCCCAGCTTTCGCCCATTCAATAAACGAGTTGTATATCATGCTGTTCCACAGCGGAATGTAGAAGGAAATCGAAACGCCTTCATAGGCCCTGTTCATCAGCGTCAGAAGGAAGGCCTGGCGGTGGTTGTTCCCGGAACGTATCACCATGCAGAGGAATTCTACGCTTGCCTATTATTGGAACAGCCTGAAATACACCTTCCTGCAAACCTCCCTGACGCTGCTTTTCAGTTCCTTCGTTGCCTACGGCTTCGCCATGTACAGGTTCCGGGGCCAAACGCTGCTGTTCGGCCTTGTGCTCCTGATGATGACCACCGCTGTTGAACTCCTGATGCTGCCGCTTTTTCTGGAGATGCAGAAGATCGGCTTATACGGTTCGCTCTGGGCTGTGATCCTGCCGCAGCTCACAGCGCCGCTGCCCATTTTTTTCTTCCGGCAGTACCTGATCGGCTTGCCCAGGGATTATCTGGATGCTGCCCGCGTGGACGGCTGCACGGAATAAGGCATCTTTTTCCGGATCATTATGCCGCTGATGAAGCCCTCCTTTGCGGCCATGGGCATCTTTGTCGGCATGAACAGCTGGAACTCGTTTATCCTGCCGGTCCTTCTCCTGTCAAAGGAAAACAGAACGCTTCCGGTCTTTCTGGAAACGCTGCTCAGCCCCTACAAATACTATTACGATCTGCTGCTCGTGGGCGCCGTTTTCTCGATGATCCCCATCGTCATCCTGTTCGCTTTGTTTCAGCGGTATTTCATTGCGGGCATGACGGCCGGCGGGATCAAAGGCTGAAAACAAGCGATTCCCTGTTATTTCTTCGTTTTTAATTTACAATAAGCACTCACACCAGCCATAGCAGCACCATCAGAATCGCCACGGGCAGGGTGACGGTGTCCCATTCGCTGGGGGGAAAACAGCTCGGTCGCCGCGCCGGTGGCAGCGCCCCATAGAACGTCGGGAAGGACTGCCATAAAAGCATCATGCCCAAAGAAGCAAAGAACGTCCAGGGCCGTCAGACTGCGGTTAAGGTTGGAACCCAAACACTGTGTGAGAACGAGTACGATACAAATGTGAACCGCTACGGTACGCTGAAAAAGGTGACTTACGGCAATGGACAAACCGTGGAAAATGAATATGATAATTTCAGCCGCATTACCGGAATTCGCTTTAACGGCGAAACTACTCCAAGATACAAGTATTCCTATAATGCCAATGGTCAGGTTGCTCATGTGATTGACAGTGAGTTGGGCCGCGTGCAGCAAAGCGAATACGATCTTGCGAATCGTCCCTGCCGAGTGAAGCTGCGTGAGAACGGCAGCCATGTGTACACCGGCGAAGTGGAGTACGACGGCGCACGGGGTAATCTGGCAAAGTTCACTGAGAAGGTGGGAACGGAATTCACGAAGTACGAAACCACCTTTGGCTATGATAATGAGGATCGCCCGGTGACCCTGAGCTATGGCGACACCAACAACCAGACCATCCTGACCTATGACGGCTTGGGCCGTGTGACAAACCGCACCGTGAAGGTAGGCGGTTACAGCTTCAACACGATCATTGGTTATACTGATGGCGCATACGGCACCAACAGTACCACGGGTCTGCTGCGTCATATGTTCCAGGGAAATGAAAACTTCGTTTACTACTACGACAACGTGGGTAATATCTCCTACATGTACCGCACCGGTAAGTATACGGGCTATGTCTACGACAATCTGGGCCAGTTGATCCGGGTCAATGACGAGACTGATACCACCAGCGGTGCGGCAGGAACCACCTGGACGTATGAATATGACCGCGGCGGGAACATCATCAGCAAGAGCCGTTATGCTTATACTACGGGTGTACTTGGTACTGCCCTGGAAACGATTGTCTATGGCTACGGGGATTACAACTGGATGGATAAGATGACCCATTACAATTATTTGGGCGTCAGCTACGATGATATTGG
>CAMOUF010000250.1 GCA_946626395.1 uncultured Clostridia bacterium | reverse complement strand
TCTCCCCCGCCTCGCCCAGCAGCGCTTCAAAGGCCATGCCGCTGATTTGGGACAGCAGATAATTCATCCTGCTCGGGGACATGGGATAAGAAAAAGGGGCTTCCATCTGCCAGCCGGTGGGGGTATAGCAGGCGCTCAGGGTCACCTTGCCCGTCACATCCACCCGCCCCAGCAGGGACCCATCCAGGGTGGGCTGGGCAAAATCCCGCAGGTAATCCATCTCATGAAAAAAAGAAGCGCTGTCAGAGGTCAATATGGTATAGAGCCGTTCATCCCCCGCCACCATGCAGTAACGGGTGGGGGTATCCTGGTTGGGCGTTTCTCCGCCGATCAGCAATTCTCTATCTTCCCCGTCCTGATAGGTGATTTTCACCTTCGTCTGAGCGGGGTCCAGGCCGAACGCCGCGGGCACAAGCCCCTGCTCCGGGTTCATAGCGTCCAGCACCAGCCGTTCCGCGGGCAGTACGCCCACAGACAGCTCCAGTTCCTCCAGCGCTTCCTGGCGCAGCCTGACATTCTCCTGGCCTTTCAGGGCGAACGCGCCGTCGTATCTCTCCAAGGTATAGGGCAGGGCGTCCAAGGGGGAAATCAGCAGGGACGCGATCTCCTCCACCGGGCGGCTGAGCAGCAGATGGGTTTCCGGCGTTTCGGGAAGGGCCGGGACAATGGCCCGGGGCCGCAGCGCCCAGGCAGCCGCCCCCGCCGCCACGCAGGCGCACAGCAGGAGCAGCAGCGCCGTTTTCCCTTTTACGCCTCGAAGGGATCGTTTTTTCGATACTTTTTCCATCTCACAAATTCCTTCTGGGCCACAGCACCAGCGCCGCTCCCAGCAGCACCAGCAGCGGCAGCATCACCGTCACGATCACGGCGGGGGTCAGGCTGCCCAGGGTCAGGCTTTCCCGCTGGGCGGTCTTGGGCACGATGTCCAGGTTCACCGGCTCCTGGCCCTGGAGGGTGCGCATGATTTGCAAAAGATACGCGGTGGAGGAAGTGTTCGCCTCCATCCAGATATCCAGAAACATGGTAATGTCTCCCTGGATAAACAGATGGCTCACCTGGCCGTTGTCAAACATTTTATCCGCCCACAGGGCCACGGGGAACTGGCCCGTTTCGTCTCCCTCCTGGGGATGGGTGATATCCTTTCCATCCCGGTAATGGCGCACGTAGGCGTCGCCGCTCATGAGCACCGGGGACAGCATCACCCCGTCGGGCGTCACGGCGGGCTGGTGAAAGCCCCGGGCGATGGTCACCATCAGGATTTTTTCCCCGGCGGAAAGCAGCGAGCGGGTCACGTCCGTTTCCTGCATGGACGGCAGAAGCACCATGGGGGAATCGGCGTAATAGCTTTCGTTGTCCTCCGCCTGGGCGATCACGATGCCGGGATACGCCTCCACGCCAAAGGAGCGCAGCAGGGCGTTAAAATTGCTTAAATCCAGGGGATCGTCATACTGCACGGTCACAAAAAAGCCGCCCCCCGCCCGGGCAAAGTCCATGAGCATGTCCAGCTCCTCGTCGCTGAAATCGTACTGGGGAGACAAAAGCATCAGGGGGCTTTCCGGGTCCAGCTTGTCCCCCGCCGCCAGGCTGACCCGCTTGATCTGATAATTGGCGGACACCAGCGTTTCTTCCATCAGCGCGGTTTCCTCCCGATCCTTTTCCCGGTGGCCGGTGAGGATCTGGATGGTGGGCACCTGCTCCTGGGTCACATAGAGCAGCGCTTCGGTGATGCTTTTTTCATAGCAATAGGCGGCGCTGTCAAAAAAACCGGTGTCCAGGTTATAGGATTTTTCCACATAATCGTTCGCCGTCAGGATCCGGGTGCGGCCCATATCGGGGCAGGTAACGATCAGGCAGTCGTCGGTGACGCTGTTTTTTCCCGCGGAATCGGAATACCAGTTTTGCAGCACAGGGTTTTTGATCAGGCTTTCCTGCTGGACGCGCACATGATCGGAGGCCGCGTCATAGCGGTTCAGAATGGAAAGCAGGGTTTCGTCTCCCCCCGAGGCGGGCACCACCGCGTACAGGGTCACGTCCTTCTTTAGCTGGGACAGCACCGCCCGGGTGATTTCTCCCTGGGTGGTGGCCCCGTTAAAAGAGCAGTCCACCTGCAGGGCATACCGGCTTTCCAGGCCGTCGGCTACCACGGAAAGCAGCAGCACCAGCGCTACGGCCCCCGCCGTCAGCGCGGCGGAAAACCCGCCGCAGCGGAATTTCCTGTTGTTTTTTAGCCTCTTCCACCAGGCTTTCAAATCCTTCATGGCTTATGCCTCGCTCCACCGGCGGGCGTCCAGCACCCGCACGCTCAAAAAAATCATAATGGCGATAAACAAAAGATTGTACAGCACGTTGCTCAGGCTCAGCTGCCCCCGGACAAAGGGCTCAAAGCGCTGGTACAGGCTGATAAACCGAAGCCCATCCGCGATCCAGGCCGCCGACACGGCGTCGGCCATCACATCCGACAGCCACACCAGCAGATTGACCCCCACGCCGGCCACCACCGCCGCCATTTGGCTGCGGGCAAAGCAGCTGACGAACAGATCCAGGGCGATAAAGGCGCAGCCCTGCAAAACGAACCCCAGATACCCCACCGCCGTCTCCGCCAGGTACAGCCTGCCGTACACCAGCACGATCAGCGCGTAGACCCCCGTGCAGCAAACAGCCAGCAAAAGCACCGTGCAGGCCGCCAGATATTTCCCCAGAATCAGCCCCGTCAGGGAGCAGGGAGAGGACAGAAGCAGCTGATCCGTGTGCTGCCGCCGTTCCCCGGCGATGAGCCGCATGGTCAGAATCGGGGATAAAATCATCCAAAGATAGCTCAGCTGGGTCAGCAGCGCCAGGAGATTTCCGGACCGGGCGGCCAGGTTGGTCACCCCGAAAAACACGCTGCCCAGCGTTAAAAACACGCCCAGGAAAACATACGCCGCCGGCGTGTAAAAATAGCTTTGCATTTCCCGCCTGTAAATGGCGCCCATAGCTTCTCCTTTCAGCCCGCGGCCTTATCATTCGCCGTCCATGGTGGCCCGCAGGAACACGTCCTCCAGGCTGTCCTCCACAGGGGACAGGCGCAGCAGCGGCGCCTGCATGGCGGATAAAAGCGTAAACAGCTCCCGCTCCGCCCTGCCGTTTCCCGTCACCGTCAGCACGGCCTGGGTCAGCCCCGGCTCTTTGGCGCGCTCCGCCTCCCCCCTGGTCACGCTGGGCAGCTGCCGCAGGGCGGAAAGGGTTCTTTCCTCCCCCGCCGCGATCACCGCCCGCAGCCTTTGCTCTCCCTGCCGCAGGGCCTGGAGGGCGCTGTCGCAGATGACGCGGCCATGATGCAGGATGATCACCCGACCGCATACCTCCTGTACCTCGCTCAAAATATGGGAGGAAAGCAGCACTGTGTGTTCTCCCGCCAAGGCCAGGATCAACTGCCGCATTTCGCTGCTCTGCCTGGGGTCCAGTCCGGCGGTGGGCTCGTCCAGGATCACCACCTCGGGACTGCCGCACAGGGCCTGGGCCACGCCCACCCGCTGCCTGAAGCCCTTGGACAGGTTGCCGATCTTCCGGCCAAGCACATCCTTGAGGCCCGTCTTTTCCGCCACGGAAGAAACGTGGGCGTTAATCGCCTTTTTTTCTACTTCTTTTAATTCGCAGGCAAAGCGCAGATACGCCTGCACCGTCATTTCATCGTATACCGGCACCGCCTCGGGCAGATAGCCCAGGAGGCGTTTGGCCTCCCGGGGCTGGGTGAGCACGTCATATCCCCCCACCAAAACGGCCCCGCCCGAGGGGGCCAGGCACCCGGTCAGGATGTTCATAGCCGTGGTTTTGCCCGCGCCGTTCTGTCCCAGCAGTCCCAATATCTGCCCCTTGGGCACCTGAAAGCTCACGTCCCGCAGGGCATACAGCGTGCCGTACCGCTTGGAAACCTTTTCAAAGGAAATCATCCGTTCTCCTCCCGCGCCCTTTTCACATGAAACGAAAAGATTATAACACATCCTTCCCTTGAAAACGTGAACAAATTGTAAAGCCCTCAGGAAGGGAATGGGGCAGAAGGCGAGAACAGAGTGCAGTTTGCAGAGTTCAGCGTGCAGATATTTTAGTCGATCCAAGTCTGCATTCGTTTCTTGTATTCTGCAAAACTCTCTGAACTCTGCGTTTTTCTATTAACTTCTAACTCCTCACTCCTAACTCCTCACTCCTAATTCCTCACTCTTCCTTGTTCCATCCCCTGGCGCAGGGTTTCCAGGG
>CAMOUF010000249.1 GCA_946626395.1 uncultured Clostridia bacterium | reverse complement strand
GGCGCGATCTGCGCGTTTTCGATGATTTGGTATTGCATAAGCCGCTCCTGTTTGATGATTTGACGCTGTGCAAGGAATGGATAAATCAGGCCGTAGGGGTTTTGAACATCGCTCGGCCATTTACAGTTTCAAACCCGTATTTTTCATAGAGGCCATGGGCGTCCCGCGTCAGCAGCAATCCCCGGAGGCCGGCATATTCCGGCAGAGATACGATGTGCGAAAGCAGCGCTTTTCCCAGCCCCCTGCCCTGATATGCCCCGTCGATGACCACATCGCACAGATAATACGTGGTGGCGTAATCGCTGATCACCCGGGCGAATCCCACCAGCTTCTTTTCATTATCGAGATAAACCCCATAGCAGGATGAATTACGCATGGATTTTTCAATTATCTCGTTGGAACGCTGGTTTGCCCAGTACGTAGTTTTCAGGAGTGCGGCCACTTCATTGATGTTCATCTCATCTGCACCGGCCAGAATACGGTAATTCATATTCCGCTTGCCTCCTTTGGTTCTTTCCTGGGCTCCAGGAAAGAACGCGTTTCCCCCTCACTCCGCGTCGATGGTGGAGATGCCCAGGGTGGTTTCCTCCAGCACGTCCAGCAGCACCCGGACGGTATCCAGGGAGGTGAAGATGGACACGTTGTTGTCCGTAGCCAGGCGGCGGATGGCGATGCCGTCGCTGGCCTGGTCGGCGGCGTCGATGCGGCGGGTGTTGATCACATAGGCGATATGGCCCTGGCGCAGGGCGTCGGGGATTTCCCGGCTGCCCTCGCTGATCTTGCCCAGCACATGGGTGCGGATGCCGTGCTCCTTGAGGAAGCGGGCGGTGCCCAGAGTGGCCTGAATATTGAAGCCCAGGTTATAGAACCGGCGGATCAGGGGCAGGGCTTCTTCCTTATCATGGTCGGCGATGGTGGCGAACACCGTGCCGTAATTCTGCAAATGGGTGCCGCCTGCCTGGAGGGCCTTATACAGGGCGCGGTTCAGCTTGTTATCGTAGCCGATGGCCTCGCCGGTAGATTTCATTTCGGGGCTCAGATACACGTCCAGGCCCTTGATCTTGTTGAAGGAGAACACGGGCACCTTCACATAGAACCGCTTCTTTTCCTCGGGATACAGGCAGAAGATGCCCTGCTCTTTCAGGGTTTTGCCCAGGATTACCTCCGTGGCGATGTCCGCCAGGGGCCAGCCGGTGGCCTTGGAAAGGAAGGGTACCGTCCGGGAGGAGCGGGGGTTCACCTCGATGATGAACACGTTTTCCTGCTTGTCCACGATAAACTGAATGTTGTAAATGCCCCGGATGCCGATGCCCAGGCCCAGCTTCTTGGCGTACTGCAATATCACGCCCTTTACCTTGTCGGAAATGGAGAAGGCGGGATACACGCTGATGGAGTCGCCGGAATGGATGCCGGTGCGCTCCACCAATTCCATGATGCCGGGCACGAACACATCCAGCCCGTCGCAGATGGCGTCTACCTCCACTTCCTTGCCCTCGATGTATTTATCCACCAGCACGGGCTTGTCCGCGTCGATTTCCACGGCGGATTTGAGATATTTGCGCAGCTGGCTTTCGTTGCCCACGATCTGCATGGCCCGGCCCCCCAGCACGAAGGAGGGGCGCACCAGGACGGGATACCCGATCTCCGCCGCGGCCCGGACGCCGTCCTCGATTTTGGTCACGGCCTGGCCCTTGGGCTGGGGAATACCCAATTCCAGCAGGATCTTTTCAAAGCTGTCCCGGTTCTCCGCCCGCTCGATGGCGGCGCAGTCCGTGCCGATAATGGTCACGTTTCTGTCCATCAGGGGCTGGGCCAGGTTGATGGCGGTCTGACCGCCCAGGGAAGCGATCACGCCCTGGGGACGCTCAAAATCCAGAATGGCCATCACATCCTCGGGGGTCAGGGGCTCAAAGTACAGCTTGTCGGCGGTGGTGTAATCGGTGGAAACAGTTTCGGGATTGTTGTTGATGATGATGGCCTCGTAGCCCTCCCGCTTGATGGTCTGCACCGCGTGGACGGTGGAGTAGTCGAATTCCACGCCCTGGCCGATGCGGATGGGTCCGGCGCCCAGCACCACGATTTTCTTTTTCTCGGTGAGCCGGGAATCGTTTTTGCCGGTATAGGAGGAGTACAGATAGGGGATATAGGCCCCGGTGTGCAGGGTGTCCACCATGCGGAACACAGGGACGATGCCTGCCCGCTTGCGGGCGTTGAACACATCGATCTCCGGCAGATGCCACAGCCGGGCGATATACTGATCGGAAAAGCCCATTTGCTTGGCGGCCCGCAGGGTATTCAAATCGTTGATATTTTCCTTTAATGTGTTTTCCATGTCCACGATGCCCCGGTAGCATTCCAGGAACAATTCCGTGATCATGGTTTTTTCATGGAGGGTTTGGATATCCACGCCCCGGCGCAGAAGCTCAAAGATGGCGTAGACGTTGTCATCTCGGAACTGGGAGATATATTCCAGCAGCTCTTCCGTGGAGAAATCGTCAAACTTGTTTAGATGGAAATGGCACACCCCCGTTTCCAGGGAGCGGACGGACTTGAGCAGGCATTCCTCCAGGGTGCTGCCGATGCCCATGACCTCGCCGGTGGCCTTCATCTGGGTGCCCAGGGTGTTGGGAGCGGAGGCGAATTTATCAAAGGGGAATCGGGGGAACTTGGCCACCACGTAATCCAATTGGGGCTCGATGGCGGCAGTGCCGCCCGCCACGGTGATTTCCTCCAGGGTCATGCCCAGGGCGATCTTGGCCGTGACCCGGGCGATGGGGTAGCCGCTGGCCTTGCTGGCCAGGGCGGAGGAGCGGGACACCCGGGGGTTCACCTCAATGAGGAAGTATTCCGAGGAGGTGGGGTTCAGAGCGAACTGGACGTTGCAGCCGCCCTCAATTTTTAATTCTCGGATGATCTTGATGGCGCTGTCGTTGAGCATTTTCAGGTCGTGATCGTTCAGGCTCAGGATGGGGGCCACCACGATGCTGTCGCCGGTATGCACGCCCACAGGGTCGATATTCTCCATGCCGCAGATGGTAATGGCATGGTCGGAGCCGTCCCGCATGACTTCAAATTCGATTTCCTTGTAGCCCTTCACGCTCTTTTCCACCAGCACCTGATGCACCGGGGACAGGGTGAAGCCGTTCTGGGCGATTTCCACCAGCTCTTCTTCGTTGTTGGCAAAGCCGCCGCCGGTGCCGCCCAGGGTGAAGGCGGGGCGCAGCACCACAGGATAGCCGATTTTCAGAGCGGCTTCCTTGGCATGCTCGATATCATAGGTGATTTCGGAGGGGATCACCGGCTCGCCGATCTTCATGCACATTTCCTTGAACAGCTCCCGGTCCTCGGCCCGCTCGATGGAGGAAGAGGAGGTGCCCAGCAGTTCCACTTCGCACTCCCGGAGCACGCCCTTCTTTTCCAGCTGCATGGCCAGGTTCACCCCCGTCTGCCCGCCGATGCCGGG
>CAMOUF010000248.1 GCA_946626395.1 uncultured Clostridia bacterium | reverse complement strand
CGCACAGGGCAGGGTCGTTTCGCTGATGCTGCCCCGGGACGAACGGGTTTACATGGTGCGCCAGGGCATCCTGAAGGCCGGGGGCGCGTTCCTGTCCATCGGCCCGGACTATCCCGACGAGCGGGTGCGGGTGATGGTGGAAGACCCCGATTCGGCGGCGCTGGTGGTGACGGAGACGATCCTCGCCCAGCGCGGCGCGTTCCTGAAAACCCTCGCCTGCCCCGTGGTGACGGTGGAGGCCCTGCTCAGGGACGGCAGAACGGAGAACCCCAACGTGCCCGTGGAAAGGGATGACCTCGCCTACTGCATCTTTACCTCCGGCTCCACCGGCAAGCCCAAGGGCGTGATGCTCACCCAGGGGAACCTGGTGAACTTCGTGGACGCCAACGAGAAGAACCCGGAGATCCTGGGCTACACCCAGCGGGGACATGTCTCCCTGGCGCTGGCGGCGATCACCTTCGACGTGTCCGTCATGGAGGAGTTCATCCCGCTGTCCCATGGCATGACCATCGCCATGACCACTGAGGAAGAGATCCACAACCCCGCCGCGCTGGCAAAGTTCATGGTGGAGAACCATGTGGACGTGATGAGCTGCACCCCCTCGTTCCTGTCCAACTGCATTGGCCTGAACGTGATGAAGGACGCGCTGAAAAACGTGGTCTCCTACGATTTCGGCGCGGAGGCCTTCCCGGCGGCGCTCTATGACAAGATCCGCGCCATCAACCCGGACGCCTGGATCATGAACGGCTACGGCCCCACCGAGGCCACCATCAGCTGCACCATGGACGTGGTGACGGACCCCGGCCTCATTACCATCGGGCGTCCCGCCTCCAATGTACGGGCCTATATCCTGGACGGTCAGGGAAATATCCTGCCGCCGCTGATGCCCGGTGAGCTGGTCGTCGCGGGCAACAATGTGGGGAAGGGCTATGTGGGCCGTCCTGACCTGACGGCGGAGAAGTTCTTTGCGCTGGAAAATCGCCCCGCCTATCGCACCGGCGACGTGGCGGCGTGGACCTCGGACGGGCGGCTGCGCTTCCATGGCCGGGCGGATAATCAGGTGAAGCTGCGCGGCCTGCGGGTGGAGCTGGGGGAGATCGAGAGCGCCATCAACGCTGTGCCCGGGGTGCTGACCTCCATCGTGGTGATGACGGGGGAGGAGAACAACAAATTCCTTGCGGGCTATTACACCGCCAGCCGGGAGATTCCCGCGGACGAGCTGAAGAGAGAAATCAGCAGGACGCTGACGGCCTACATGGTGCCGGGCGTGCTGATGCAGCTTGAAAGTATGCCGCTGACGCAGAACGGCAAGATCGACAGGAAGAAGCTGCCGAAGGTGGAATACACCCCCGGCGCGGGCGAATACACACCCCCGGCCAATGCCGTGGAGGAGGACTTCTGCCAGTGGTTCGCGGAGGTGCTGAACCTGGAAAAGGTTTCCGCCGAGGGCAACTTCTTCGAGCTGGGCGGCACATCGCTTTCGGCCTCCATCATCGCCATCGACGCGGCGGAGAAGGGCTACCCCATCGTGTACGCGGATGTGTTCAAGGCCCAGACGCCCCGGGCGCTCTCAGCGCTGGTCACCGGCGGCGCGCAGGCGGAGGAGCCAACGGACATGGCGCAGATCCGCCAATATGATTACAGCCGGCTGCCCCTGGCCGCCAATGACGCGGCGCATCTGCGCGGCATTCGGCACGGCGGCATCGGCAGCCTCCTGCTGACGGGCGCGACGGGCTTCCTGGGCATCCACGTGCTCCGGGAGTATCTGCAGAACTACGAGGGCGCCGTCTTCTGCATGCTGCGCGGCAGCGCGCCGGAAAAGCGCCTAAAGCAGCTTTACTTCTACTATTTCGACGCGCCGCTGGACGAAATGCTTGAAAATGGCCGGGTGCGCGTCATCCACGGCGACATTACCGACCCATCTTCCCTGGAGGCCGCGAAAGCCCTGCCCTTTGACACGCTGATCAACTGCGCGGCGCTGGTGAAGCACTTCGTGAAGGACGACAGCCTGGAGCGCATCAACGTCCAGGGCGTAGAGAACCTGATCGCCCTGTGCCGCGCCACAGGCAGGCGGTTCATCCAGACCTCCACCGTTTCCGTGGCGGGCGAGGGGCTGGACGGCCAGCCGCCCAGGGACTGGCGGATCACGGAAAACCAGCTCTACAACGGCCAGCTGCTGGACAACGCCTATGCGCTGACGAAGTTCAAGGCGGAACGGGCAGTGCTGGAAGCGGTGGCCGAAGGCCTGGACGGGAAGATCATGCGCCTGGGCAACCTGATGGGCCGCCATTCCGACGGCGAGTTCCAGGTGAACTTTGACAGCAATGCCTTCATCCGCTCCCTGGCCAGCTACAAATCCATCGGCGCGATGCCCTATTCCCTGATGAACGCTGCAACGGATTTCTCCGAGATCGACATGACCGCCCGGGCCATCCTGCTGCTCTCCGGCACGGACCGGGAATACACCGTCTTCCATCCCGTGAACAACCACACCGTGACCTACGCCGACATCGTGTATTCCATGCGGGCCTATGGCTTCAAGGTGGACGCCGTGGAGGACGAGGACTTTGCCCGGCGCATGGAGGAGGCCGAGGGCGCTTCCGGCGCGCTGATCGCCTATCAGAGCCACGAGGGCATGGAGCGCCGCTACATGCTGGATCAGGACTGCTCCTTTACCACCAACGCCCTTTACCGCCTGGGCTTCAAGTGGCCCGTATCCGGGGAGAAGTATATCGTCAGTATGCTCAAGGCGCTGGACGAGCTGACCATGTTTGACATATGATCTGAGGGAGGAAAAGAAAGATGACCATTGAAAAGACACTGAACGGAAACGTGGCAGAGCTGAAGCTGGCCGGATGGCTGGACACCCAGAGCGCGCCGGAGCTGGAGGCGGCAATTGGCGAGCTGGAGGGAGAGGTGACCGCGCTGGTGATCGATATGGCGCAGCTGGAATACATCTCTTCCGCAGGGCTTCGGCAGGTGGTGGCCGCCTACAAGCGCATGAAGGGCGCGCTGACTCTTCGCCATGTTTCCGAGGAGATCAGAAACGTACTGCGCATGACGGGACTGGAAAAAAGGCTGACCATCGAGCCGTAAGCAGATGAAATGCGGCGGGAGACACGCCCCAGGCCCGGCAGGCGCTGCCGGCCTGCGAGGAGTGGATTTCCTCTGACAGCTAAACGGATATTCGATATGGGTTCAAGCTGTCGAAAGAAAGTCTGCGCTTTCGATCCCTGAATACAATCCAGCCCGCCCCGACCGCAAACGCAGCCGGGGCGGACTTTTTCATTCCATTCTTGCTTTTCGCAGGCAAGGAGCAGATGATTCATGAGGTATCTCTTTTCAATTTCACATTTGATGCCCCAGCAGCAGCGCTTCGCCAAGCGGGCCGGATGAATCCAGCCGAAGCTCCAACGATTCAACCAAAAGGGCATGAAAAGGAAGGATCACAGCCTGGCCCGGATTTCCAGCAGCGGGCAGATCGAAGGAGGCTTGCAGGGAACCGTTGATCACGGCGCTGCCCTTGAGCGCACTGCCTGCCGCAGGATAGAGGATCAGCAGTTCTGCCTGGACGGGCTCCTGCCAATGGAAGGACGCGCTCTCCCCCTGCCAGGCCCAGGCGGCGGACGCGGGGCTGACGCAGGTATCGCCGTCCGTCAGCAGCGCGGCGTTTTCCGTATCGCTTTCCGCTTGCGCCATCCAATTGACCAGGCCGATTTCCCGTAATGGCCGCAGCTGGGGAGCCAGGGTGGGACCGTTGATATAGGCTGTGCCATCAGAGTGGAAGCCCGCCCGGTCAATGCACAGCTGTCGATTGCCGGAAGGCGCCTGGGGGTAGGTATGGGTGTGATAGGCGGTGAACAGTTCATCGCCCACGGTAAAGAACGCGTTGTGACCGGGACCGGACACGATGGCACCGCGTTCATCCTCAGCATATACCAGCAGGGGGTTGTTTTCCTGCTTGATGTAGGGCCCCAGCGGTTCATCCGCCACAGCCACGCTGACGGAGTATTCCTTCATCCAATAGCCGTTGACGCTGTAGAAAAGGTAATACTTCCCATCCTGGCGGACCACCACCGGGCCTTCGTTCCACCGGGTATCGCCGGATTTGGTTTCCCACTCGCCCTCGGGCTTGAGCAGGAGCACCGGGTCGCCCAGCGTGGACAAAAGATCGTCCGCCAGCCGCACGCCGTAAATGTGGCTTTCCTGATGGCCGTTGAAGCTATTCTCCGAGCAGTCGCGCACGTAGATCAGGTAGGGGCTGCCCCCGTCGTCCCAGGTCAGGGTGGCGTCGATGGTGGCATAGCCGTAGTCCATCAGCGGCTTGCCCAGCGGGTCTTCATAGGGCCCTTCCGGGGCGTCGGCAAAGGCGATGCCGGTCCGCAGGCTGCCGTTTTCCCGGCACCGTGCGGTATACAGCATCACGTACTTTTCCCCGACCTTATACACTTCGGGGGCCCAGTAATCGCCGGACGCCCAGTTCAGCTTTTTCAGGGCCTTGGATTTCTCAAACGTGAGCAGATCATTGCTGCGCCAAACGTTGAAGCCGATGGGCCCGCCGGTGGCGAACATGAAATACCCGCTTTCCTCCGCCAGCACAAAGGGGTCGCCGATGTCCTTCACATTCCGGGGATTGGACTGGAACCAATCCTTCACTTCGCTGACATCCCGCAGGGGCAGCTCCTCCGCCTGTGCAAACGCAGACGAAAGCAGGATCAGCGCGCAAAGCGCAATCGCAATTGTTTTCATGTTTTTTTACTCCTTTATTGTGTTCGATCATGCTCGATCACATTGAATTGAAACGCGCGGGAGAACAATCGGTTGACATCAGGAAAAGAATACTTTATAATAAAAGCAGGGAAATGAAAGGAGGTTTTTCATGAACATGCAGGAGGCTTCACGGATTATCCTCGGCTTGCGGGCCGCCGGCTGGGATGAAAAATCCATCAACGACTTTATCCTTTGGGTAGAAACCGGCGAAGAACAGTATAAACCAGCTGAGAAGAAATAATACAGACGTTGCAAGACCGTCAGGCATATTCGCCTGACGGTTTTTTATGCGAAAGGCACTTTCAGGAAGCTTTTCGCTGTATGTAAGTGTCCTTTACCCCTTCACGCCCGCCTGCACGGAAATGCCCTGCAGGAAATATTTCTGCGCCACCAGATACAGGATGAAGGGCGGCAGCATGGACACCAGGCACGATGCGATCATGTGGGCCCACTTCTGTTCGTACTGGCCGCTGAGCAGGCGCAGACCGGCGGTAAGGGTCTGGTTCTTCACATCGGTCATGACGATGGAGGGCCAGAGGAAATCGTTCCACGCGCCGTTAAAGGAGAACAGCGCCACCACGATCATCACCGGCAGAATGGAGGGCAGGATCACGTGGGTGTACACCTGGAAGCTGTTGGCCCCGTCGATGGTGGCGGCCTCGTCCAGCACCTTGGGAATGCCCCGCATGAAATTGCGGATCAGGAAAATATTGAACACACCCGCCAGGGACGGCCAGATCAGGGCGTTCAGGTTGTTGACCCAGCCCAGGGCGTTGGCGATGCGGAACATGGGCAGCAGGTTCACCACGTTGGGGAACATGCTCATGTACATCAGCGCCCAGAAAATCTTTTCGCCGCCCTTGAAATCCAGCCGTTCATAGGCGAACGCGGACAGGGACGTGATGAACACCGCGCACACCGTGACCGTGATGGACACGATGAAGGAATTCTTGAACATGGACAGGATGTTGGCGGTGGTGTTGGTGCCGCTGCCGCCCACGAACATTTCAATATAATTGACCACCGTCCATTCCCGCGGCACCAGACGGCTGAGATAATCCCAGGGGCCGGTCACCGTGGCGAAGGACGTGATAAAGTCCGAATCCGTTTTGAAGGAGTTCAGCACCAGCCACAGGATGGGCACGATCCAGACGATGCCCAGAAGGAACATAAAAATCAGCGCAATGCGCTTTCCCACTTTTCCGGATACCATTTGAGCCCCTCCTTTCTCAATCAGGCGCGTTGGAGCGCATGAGCTTCAGCTGGAAGAACGATACGATCATGATGCACAGGCCCAGCACCAGCGCCATGGCGGCGGACATGCCGGCCACCTGCTTTTTCACGGCGTTTTCCTGAATGTACATCAGCAGCACGGCGTTGGCCTCCCGGTTGGCAAAGCCGGTCAAGATCAGGGGCTGGCCGTAAATGTTGAACTGGGCCACCACGGAGGTAACGAAGGTGTACATCAGGGGATAGCGCATGCCGGGCAGGGTGATATGCACGAATTTCTGCCAGGCGCCCGCGCCGTCCACGGAGGCGGCCTCGTAATGATCCTGGGGAATGGAGGCCAGGGCGCTTTGGTAAATGACCATGGTGGAGCCGGTGCACCACCAGACGGTCACCACCACGATGACCACCCAGGAATAGGGCGGCGTGAACCAATTGGCGGCAGAGCCGAAGAAGCGGTTCATCACGCCGTAGTCCGGGCTGAACATGTAGCGCCAGCTCAGGGTGACGGTGGTGATGGACAGCAGGCTGGGGAAATAATACACCGCCTGGAAGAACTTGCTGCCCTTGGCTTTGGTATGCAGGGCCAGGGCCAGCACCAGTGGCACGGCGATGCAGAACGGCACGGAATAGAGCACGAATTTGACCGTGTTCCACAGGCCGTTGCGCAGCTGGCGGTAATAGGTGTTCTGGCTGTCAAAGAGCATGGTTTTGAAGTTGTCCAGCCCGATGAACACCGGCTCGTTGAACAGATCCCACTTGGTGAATGCGGCGTACACGCCGTACACGGCGGGGGTAATAAAGAAGATGATGAAGAAAATCAGGTGCGGGGCGATATAGGCATAGGGCAGCAGATCATGCCCCACGCGCCTGCGGTCCTTTTCTCCGCTCCATTTGGGCAGGCACAGGAAAGCCACCAGCCCCGCCACGGCCAGCATGCAAAACGCGCTGGGCGAAAAAGCCGTTTGAATGCTTTTCACATCGCGCTTTTTGAACTTGACGCCCGCTTCCTTCAGCGCTTCCGACAGGGGCGTGTACAGGGCGGAATTCATTTGCTCCCGGGAGAAGAAAAACAGGAACAGGCCAAAGGAGAGAAAGGAGACCAGAGAAAACATCATGGCCACGTTCCGCTGACGGCCCAGCAGCGCGATCAGCGCGCATACCATGCACACCAGCGCCACGGGAATCAGCAGGATGCTGGCGCTGGACAGGGAGAAGAAAAGCTGGGGCAGCGGCATGTACGTGCTGACCGTGATTTCCTTCAGCGTGGTGCTGGCCGACACGCCCGACAGCGCGAACAGCACAAAAAAGGCCAGCGCCAGCAGGATCGCGCCCAGCGTGATCGGCGTCATCGCCTGTTTCTTGGCGGCGGATACCGTCTGACTCATCCGGGAAACACCTCTTTTTTACAATGGTAGGGAAGAAGGCTTAAAACAGTGAGGAGTGAGGAATGAGGAGTGAGGAGTGAGGAGTTGAAAATTGTTGAAAATGCAAAGCGCAAACTATTAATTCCTTACTCTAAACTCCTCCCTCCTAACTGATTGAAAACGCAGGGGGGCGAAGGGATAGCCCTTCGCCCCGAATGTCAAGCTAAGATTACTGAGCGGCGATGGCGTCGGCGATTTCCTGATCGATCTGAGCCAGGGCGTCGTCGATGGAGATGGTGCCGTCCACGAAGTCCCAGCCAACGCGGGAGAACGCGGTGTCAAACAGGCCCCAGTACAGGTATTTGTAGATGGCCAGCTCGTCGGAACGGGCGGGGTCAGCCAGGAAGGCCTGGGGATAGGAGGTGAATTCAGCCACGTCGTTGATGGACAGGTGAGCGGGGCACTGGCCGGCGTCCTTGGCCCAGGTCAGGCTGTTTTCACCCATGAAGTTGATGAACTTGGCCACGGCCAGGTCTTCTTCTTCGGTGCGGTTTTCATCGGCGAACTGGACGAAGTTGTGGGAGGAGGTCCAGCTCATGCAGGTTTCGGGGGTGTAGCAGATGGCGGGGATCATGCCGAAGTTCAGGCCAGCGTCCACGGCGGCAGCCTTCATCCAGATGCCTTCGGACCAGACCAGCATGTTGCCGGAATAGAATTCAGAGGAATAGTCGGTGTTCTTGACGGAGGTATAGCCGCCTTCCCACAGATCCTTCATGGTCTCGAAGACCTTCTTCATGTTTTCGTTGTTGATGCAGGGGTTGATGCCATCCTTGCTCAGGGTCAGTTCGGGGTCCAGCTGGCCGTAGTAGCACAGCAGCTGCGCGCGCATCCAGCCCAGGTCGGTCACATAGCCGGTGAAGCCCGCGGCCTTGGCCTTGTCGCCCAGTTCCTTCACTTCGTCGAAGGTCAGGTAGCCGTCTTCCACGTAGCTGTTCAGGTCATACTGGTCGAACAGGTCCTTGTTGTAGTAGGTCACGTAGGAGTGCACGTCCAGCGGAATGCCGTAGTGCTCGCCGTCGATGTCGGTACGGGCCCACGCAGCGGCGTTGTAGTTTTCTTCCTTCACGCCGGCCTGAGCGATCAGATCCAGGTCATAGCTGTAGAGCATTTCCTGGTTCACGAAGTTGGGGATGCGCTCGATGTGCACGATGCACACGGAGGGGATGCCGGTGCCGGTCTGCACGGTGAGGGGGATCTTCTGGTACAGGTCATCGGCGGTCATGGGGGTGTGGGTCACATGCACTTCATCCTGGGACGCGTTGAAAGCGTCCACCATGCCCTGCATGGTCGCGCCGTCCGCGCCGGTGAACACGGACCAGTAGCTGATCTCGATGGGCTCCGCGTGGGCCACAGCGGCCAGGGACAGCACCATCATCAGGGCCAGAGCCAGAGACAGAACCTTTTTCATGGGGTTACCTCCTTTTATTTTTACCGCCTTGTCAGCGGTAAGATACGATGGGGATCAGGAAACCTGATTGGTCAGATCGTCGGGATTGCGGTTGAGGGCGGAAAAGCGCTTCACGTCCACCTTGGGCTGGCGGTCGGGCGTGAGCAGGCCATTGACCTCCTGCATCACGTCGGTCAGCTGGGTGTAGCAATACCCCTGGCAGTAGGGGATAGCGCGGATGGCGTCGGTAACGCTCTGGAAGCGGGCGAAGAATTGCTCCTCGCTGGTCACTTTGTCGTGATAGCCCCAGCTCTCCATGCCGCCCGCGTCGCCCTGCAGGCCGATATTGTTGAAGGCGATGCCGCCGTATTCCGTCACCAGGAAGGCCTCCTTCCCGGTGGGCGTGACGCCCTGGGCGTAGCAGGGCCGCCAGTCGCAGGCGTGCTTTTCCACCTCCTGCCGGGAAGCAAAGTGCCGGGCCAGCACCGCGCCTTCCGCCGCGTAATCGTGCAGGGCGCAGATGTCGGTTTCCACCTGCTCCCATCCGTCGTTGACGGACACCATGCGGGTGCCGTCCAGGGCCTTGGCGGTGTGGTACAGCATCCGGGCCAGGGCCTGCTGGCGGGGGTCGGGGTAAATTTGCCGCACGCCCCAGCTTTCGTTCAGCGGCACCCAGGCGATGATGGCGGGATGGTTGAAATCCCGGTCAATGAACCCGCTGAGGGTTTCGTAGAGATTGCGGACGGAATCATCGCAGAACTCGTAGGGGCTGGGGATTTCGCCCCACACCAGCAGGCCCATTTTGTCCGCCCAGTAATAGTACCGGGGGTCTTCCAGCTTCTGGTGCTTCCGGGCGCCGTTGTAGCCGAAGGCCAGCGTCATGCGGATGTCCTGCTGAATGGCTTCATCGGAAGGCGGAGTGATGAGGGAGTCGGGCCAATAGCCCTGATCCAGGATCAGGCGCTGATACAGGGGGCAGTTGTTCAGGTACACCTTGCCGTCCCGTACCTCCACCTTGCGCATGCCAAAGTAGGTGCGCACGTGGTCGATCACTTCAGTTCCCCGGCGCAGGGTAATGTCCACGTCGTACAGGCTGGGATGCTCCGGCGTCCATACGTGCATGGGCTCCAGGGAACCCTGAACGATCAGGTCGATGGGCAGGGAAATCCGCTTGGACCGCTCCGCCGTCCGCAGGGTACGGACGGGCTTTCCCTCAAAGCTCAGCGCCGCTTCCAGCTCCAGCGGTTCGCCGGGCTGCCGGTCCAGCTCCACGTCCACGGTGCACAGGTGCCGGTCAAGGTCCGGGGTGATGTGAGCGCGGGTCACGGCGGTGTCGCCTGCCGCTTCCAGATATACCGTCTGCCAGATGCCGCTGACCGGAGTATACCAGCAGCCCATCAGGCCCCGCTCCCAGTATTGCTTGCCCCGGGGCTGGGCGCAGTCCGGCTGGTCCTCCACCCGCAGGCACAGGTCGTTTTCGCCGTCCCGCAGGAAAGCTGTAATATCCAGGCAGAAGGGGGTATACCCGCCCCTGTGCTGCCCGGCCAATTCGCCGTTTACATATACCCGGGCTTCAAAATCCACCGCGCCAAAGCGCAGGAAGATCCGCTTGCCCGCCATCTCCCGGGGGACTTCAAAGGAGCGCCGATACCACAGCACGGGGTGGATTTCATCCGTGGGGCCGATGCCGCTCAGCTTGGTTTGATAGGCGAAGGGCACCAGGATCGTTTGGTCAAACATATGGCCCGGTGTATACCAATGCAGCTTCAAGCCTTCGTCCTGATCGTCGAAAGCGAACTGCCAGGAGCCGTTGAGGTTCAGAAAGGTGTCCCGCTGAAAATCGGGGCGCGGATGCTCGGGACGCGGAACTGCATAATTATTCATTCTTCTCGTCCTCCCATCTTTTGCTGTATTTGCCCTTTTACTCCAAATATTTTGTAATTATTGGAGGATTTAGTGCAGGATTTGTTCTAATATTGTCCAAATAACGAAGATTTAGAACAACATTCCTGTTGTTTTGGAGGATAGCACAGTCTATATCTTTTGTCAATAGATTTTGCATATTCCATAAAACCTGTATACCGTGCAAAGGGTGTTCCAACTTTTTTGAAATATATGTCCAATAAATGGCCAAATAAAAAAGGGAGTCATCGCTCCCTTCTCACGTATCCGCTGTTTACTCTGCCCGGAAATGGTACCCCACCCGCAATTGCAGAGCCTGGGGGTAATCCCCGAATTTGTCGCCGAACAGGTTCAGCCCGCCCACGTTTTCCGCGTCGGATGGCACGCCGATGCGCACGCTGATATAGCGGTAGGGGTCCAGGGCCAGGTCGCTGATGTTCACATCCCCCACCCGCTGGTTGTCCAGATAGCTGCCCGTGCGATCCACCCGCCAGGTTTTCAGGAAACCGAACTGGGTGCTGGTGTCGCTCCACCAGGCGGGGGTCAGGATGCCCCGCCGCCCGCCGCAGTCGCAGGGCGACGTCCACATGCCCAGGCGCTTGCCGTTGACCTCCACCACGATATCGCTCTTCCAGGGGTCGCGGTACATGGGCGCTTCGGAGCAGGCTTCAAAGGAGATTTCCAGCCAGTCGATTTCGGTAAAGTTGGGGTCGATGGCGGAAAAACGGTATTCCAGAAAACCCTGCTGGAGCCAGATGAGCTGGGCGGAAAAACGATCCGGCAAATAGAAGGAAGCGGGCACGTCCATCAGCCCGATGAAGCTGTTGGCGCTGGCCAGGCCGCAGGTGGGCTGAATGCCCTCGGCCATGCTGAACCCACCGATGGGCATGGAAAAGGTCACGCTCTGTTCCGGCACGTCGTCGGGCGGGGCCAGGTTCACCACGATCCTGTCCAGCCGCCGGGAGCACAGCTTCAGCGTGCCCCGCATACCCGGCTGGTTTTCCGTGGTGATGACGCCCGCTTTTTTCAGCACCTGCACCGCCAGTGCGGCGGTGGACATGGGAATATCCAGCTCCTGGGCGATTTCGCCCACGCTCTTGCTTTTCTTGGCAATCAGCCGCAGCACGTCGATCCGTACCGGCGAGGACAGCGCATGGCAGATCTCCGCCAGCATTTCGGCGTCATCCAGTGTGATCGAAGCCAGTTTACCCTTGATGTCGCTCATAGATATCCTCCATTTTTTCAAGCGGAAGACTGATGATACGAATTCATGCCGCCCTCTTTATTCCAGCCTGCCAGTGACATTCAAACTGAAATGCCTTCCTTTTGCCGACAATTTCATTTTCCTTCTGGATGTTTTTTCAAGGTATCCGTCCATGCAGATTTTTCCCGGTGTCGGTCAGGAGTGCGGAGCAGCCCAGATTCTTTCCCCTGATTTCTGCATCCAGCTTATCATAAAACAACTTGCTTTTCAACCTCATTTCATCGAAAACCCAGGGCTATCGCTTATTGCTTTTTATGAAGAAACGATTACGAAAACAAGAAACAAAACCACGCAATGCAGGGGCGTTTATCTCCGCCCGCTCAAGAGCATCGTTTCATGTACTTGCTATTCCAGCATTCGCAATGCCAACTTTTTCGTGTGCTGTTTTCGTAAGCGATTGCCCTGCAGGAAACGAGAAAATTCTTGAAAAGTCAGGCATTATGATGTATGATAGAAACGGCATAGGAGTCGAAGCTATATGAGGAGATATGATCATGGCTGCATGAAGTTTTTCCGATACGCTTCCTCCTCCTAATTAGGCATGCGTTTTATTATCGACAGGAGCCTGCTGAACCCGACGGGCTGGTTGAGATAGCTAACAGAATTTTCCAACAGGATGGAAGGCATTGGTATTCATAGACTTCCGGGAAGCACTGCAAGCGCTGATCCCCCGCGATGAATAATCAGACTGGCCCTTGTACATTCAGGAATGGAAAAGACGAACGATTCATATCCACATGTAGGCCGTTTAGCAAGGATACTAACTCAGACTTCCCACATCAAAATCAGTCGGCAAACCATGAAAACACTATAAGAGCCAAGTCATAAATACCATCAGGATGCATTCAACTGCAAAGCATGCTGATAACTGACCGGGAGATGCCCGACGAAATCAGCCACAAACTGATCCAGTTGATCATCAGACAGCCCAAACCGTTCCTGTATCATCTGTGACATGATATCAACGATGAGCCGAAGAGCATGACCAAAGGTAATGTCCGCCAGTTCATCGATCATCAAAAGGAATAGCTCGCCGATTGTCCGATCATCGCTGTTGTTTCGCTGCTGCAACGATAGCAGCATATACCGGATAAAGACCAAAGACACGTGCGCCGTCAAAGCATCGTAGGACAGGCTATGACATTCGGACCCCAGATTCAGTAAGGATTTGCAGGCCTTGAAGAAAACCTCGATATCCCAGCGTTTCCCGTAAATCCGTAGAATCTCTTCCTCTGACAGATCGGTATCTGTGCAGATGAACGCGATCCAGTCCTTCTTGTTGTTCCGGTTGCGAACGCAAACGATTTTTGCCGACAAGGATTCGCCAGTCTTCAGGGAGATGTTGACGCTGACAGAAAGCAGGTACTTGGAACGGCCACGGCGCTTCTTGCACATTCCAAAGATCTGTTTGACATTCATCCGCTTCCCTTCGAATTCATAAAAGACCTTGGATGACTTCTTGATCATGGCGATGGTGTTCATACCGCACTCGCTATGAATCCGGATAATGTCCTTGGGGTTGGAGAACCAGTTGTCGAACAGAACATATTTGGCGCTGTGTCCTGCTTTGATTGCAGCTTTCAGCATGTCCAGCATAACATCGGTTGCCTTGCTAAGCGCCTGCTTCCGTCGTTTCGCTGCCAGTGAACGCTGATCAAATT
>CAMOUF010000247.1 GCA_946626395.1 uncultured Clostridia bacterium | reverse complement strand
TAATTGATGAAGAATTCACACCCAATCACGAAGAACAAGATGATGCCCACGATGACCTCCGGCAGCGCGCCGGACACGTTGAAGTCCTGGCTGATCTGGGCCGCGCCCTGGTTGAGCAGTTGGATCAGGCCGGAGGTGAGGATCATATACAGGGGGTTGAACTTGCCCAGCCACGAAACCATGATGGCGGTAAAGCCCTGGCCGCCCACGGAATTGGTGGTCACGGTCTGGTCCAGCCCGGCGGCGATGAGATAGCCCACCAGGCCGCAGAGCATGCCGCTCAAAAGCATGGTGCGGATGATCACCTTTTTCACGTCGATGCCCACGTACTGGGCGGTGCGCACGCTTTCGCCCACCACGTTGATCTCGTACCCGTGCTTGGAATAATTCAGGTAAATGAACAGGCCGATGGTCAGCGCCAGCACCACCAGGATGATCAAAAGATAATCGTTGCCAAACAGGCTGGGCAGCTTGCCATACTTCATTTTGGGCAGGGAGGAGGAGCCGTTGGGCACCCACACCACCAGGAAATAGCTCACCAGGAAGGTGGCCACATAGTTCATCATCAGGGTGAAGAGGGTTTCATTGGTGTTCCACCGGGCCTTGCACAGAGCGGGAATCACGCCCCACACCGCCCCGCACAGAAGCGCCGCCAGCAGCATCAGAACCAGCAGGGCCGGCTCCGGGATCTTGCCGCCCAGGTAAAAGTCCACGGCGATGGCCCCCAGCACGCCCACCAGGGTCTGGCCCTCGGCGCCGGTGTTCCAGAAGCGCATCCGGAAGGCGGGGGTCAGGGCCAGGGCGATGCCCAGCAGAATGGACAGGCTGCGCAGGAATTTCCAGAATTTGCGGGGGGTGGAGAAGGAGCCCTTGATGAACGCGTTATAAAAATCCAGGATTTTTCCCGGGTTCTGCTGGATCTTTTCGATCAGCAGGAAGGCCACCAGCCCGCAGACCATGAGGCCCAGCACAATGGCCAGCAGCCTTACGCCCAGGCCCATCAGGGGATGGATGGCGGAGCGCTTGCTCAGGTGAACCAGGGGTTCTTTGTTTTCCCCGTGACGCTCTCTCATATCAGGCTTCCTCCTTTCGCGCGTCGGTCTTGGTCATCAGCAGGCCGATTTCCTCTTTGCTCACCGTGCGGGCGTCCACGATGCCGGTGACTGCGCCGGAATTGATGACCAGAATTCGGTCGCAGAGCTCCAGCAGCACGTCCAGATCCTCGCCCACGAAGATCACGGCCACGCCGTGCTCCTTCTGCCGGTTCAGCAGGTTATAGATCGTATAGGAGGAATTGATGTCCAGGCCCCGCACCGGATACGCCGCCATGAGCACCTTGGGGGTGAAGGCGATTTCCCGGCCCACCAGCACCTTCTGCACATTGCCGCCGGACAGCCGCCGCACGGGCGTGTTCACCCCGGGGGTGACCACCTCCAGGTCGTGAATGATTTCGTCCGCCAGGGCCCGGGGCTTTTTCCGGTCCAGGAACCCGCCGGGGCCTTTGCGGTAGGAGCGCAGCATCATGTTGTCGGTAATGCCCATGGAGCCCACCAACCCCATGCCCAGCCGGTCCTCCGGCACGAAGGACAGCCGCACGCCCAGCTCCCGGATCTGCAGGGGGGTCTTATGGCGCAGGTTGATGATTTCATCCTCGTTAAAGAGCACATTGCCGCTTTCCACCCATTTTTTTACAGCAGCCTTGCTCATGCCCTCAAAGGACACGGGCTGCATCTTTTCATCGTGGAAAGCGCCCTGGGCCCCCAGCTCCATCACCCGCTTCATGCTCTTATGGAAGAAGGTGACGGGCTTGTCCTTTTTGGGATTGTGGAAAATGATTTCGCCGGTGACCTGGGGCTGCAAGCCCGCGATGGCTTCCAGCAGCTCCCTTTGCCCGCTGCCCGCGATGCCCGCGATGCCCAGGATCTCGCCGCCGTTGGCGGTAAAGGAAATGTTTTTCAGCACCTGAATGCCCTGCTCGTCCTTCAGGTTCAGCTCCCTGATCACCAGGCGGGGCTCCGCGCCCTGGGGCTGGGCGCGGTGGATATTCAGGCTCACTTTTTTGCCCACCATCATTTCGGTGAGCTGGCTTTCGTTGGTGTCCTTGGTTTCCACGGTGGCGATATGCACGCCCCGGCGCAGGATGGCCACCCGGTCGCTGACCTCCAGTACCTCGTTGAGCTTATGGGTGATGATGATGATGGATTTGCCGTCCGCCTTCATGCGGCGCAGCACGTCGAACAGCCGGGAAATTTCCTGGGGCGTGAGCACGGCGGTGGGCTCGTCCAGAATCAAAATATCCGCGCCGCGATACAGCACTTTGAGAATTTCAACGGTCTGCTTTTCCGACACGGACATATCATAGATTTTCTTTGTGGGGTCCAGGCGGAACCCGTATTTTTCCGCCAGGGCGGCCACCCGGCCGTTGACGGCCTTGAGATTGTAGCGGCCTTCCTCCTCCACGCCCAGCACGATGTTTTCCGCCGCCGTGAACAGATCCACCAATTTAAAGTGCTGGTGGATCATGCCGATGCCGTGGCGGAAGGCGTCCTTGGGGGAGCGGATCACCACCTCCCGGCCGTCCACGCAAATGGTCCCCTCGTCCGGGAAATAGATGCCGGAGATCATGTTCATCAGGGTGGTCTTTCCGCAGCCGTTCTCCCCCAGAATCGCCAGGATCTCGCCCTGGTACACGTCCAGGTCCACATGGTCGTTGGCGACCACGCTGCCGAACCGCTTCGTGATTCCGCGCATTTGCAGCGCAAGCTCTTTTTCCACGGGCATCCCCTCCTTCTTATTTTTTGCTGGGAATCAGTGAAGAGTTAGAAGTTAGGAGTTAGGAGTGAGGAGTTAATAGTTGGCGCTTCGCGCCATGTCAGCGCTTTAACAGTTTTTCAGCGCTTTAACCATTTTCAACTCCTCACTCCTAACTCCTAACTCCTCACTGTATTTTTAAATCCGATGTGTTCCATCCACCCCAGCACGCACAGCCCGGCGGCCATGACGGCGTAGGTGAAGGCGTGGGGCAGGTTGGTCTTGTCCAAAGCGAATTCAATGCCCACGAACAGCCCGGCGCACAGGAGGCCCACGATGGCGGGCAGGAAGCGGTTTTTCGTTTCCTTTCCGGCCCACACGCCGTACAGCACCAGGATCACTTCCAGGCACACCATGCACATCAGCTGCTCCACCCGCACGAACTGGGTCCAGGTGAGGCGGTTATAGTTCCGCAGGCTTTCCAGGATGATCTGGGGCAGGCACAGGTAAAACAGCGTGCGGATGAACTTCTTTTCTTTGAACCTGTTCAGGCTCACCAGGAACACGATCAGGTACGCCACCCCGCACAGCATGAACACCGCCAGGGACCATTCCGTGTAATCCTCGCTGTACGCCTTGCCCACGGCCAGGGGGAAGAACTGGAAGGCTTCCTCCTCGATGATGCGGCCCACGCACAGCCCGTCGGACTGATACAGGAAATATTCCGCGAACCTTGCCATGGCGGCCATCAGCGCGCCCGCCGGGGCATAGGCGTTCAGGGCGGCCATGGGCTTGTTTCCGGTGCATTTGGCCGCCAGCGCCGCACCCAGGATCACGCCCATCATGCCGCCATAGTAGCTGACGCACTCCATGCTGTCGGAAAACAGGGTTTCCTGCAGGCCGTCCATCAGCACGTCCTGATAGCAGATCAGGCAGTACATCAGCCGGGCGCACACCGTGCCCAGCACGATGCCGAAAACAAAGGTCAGCGCCGCCAGCAGCCCCCGCTTTTTCATGTGATTCGCCAGCAGGTAATGCACCCCGGCGGTGATCAGGGCGCTGCCCAGCATAAAAATCAGATAAGATCGGTTCATTTCATGTTTCCTCTTCGTTTAGGATGAATGGGGGAGCGTTTCAGTCCGGCTGATAGGCGCTGGCAAAATAAATGATGTCGGACACCCGGCGGATGTTCTTGGCGTCGGTGTTATTGATCTTGGTGCCCAGGAAAGCGATCTGGGAGGCTTCGCCGCCGTCGAACATATAGGCGGTCTGCACATCGCCCATGCCGTGCACCAGCTTGGCGAAGTCCTGCACGCTCAGGCCGAACTTGGCCACCGCCACGATGCGGTACTGCAAGGGCCCGATCTGGCACAGGCAGATGCGCTGGGCGGGGTTCCAGGACTGGCTCTTGTGGGGATGCACGATGGAGCGGGGGTTGGCCTCGATCAATTGTCCGTCCAGGATGATGCAGGGGCCGAACTCAAAGCCGTTGATGATCTTTTTGCCGTCCGCCTCGGTCAATTGCTCGTGGGTCACCGGGGTGGAGGGGAAGGAGCTTTGGGGCTTGTTGGCCTCTTCGGTGTCCCGGTTCCCGGCTAAGATGATGTGGAAATCCCCGTCCTCGTCGATGAGCAGCAGGTCATGCCAGGTTTCTTTGGATTCTCTGAACAGCACGCCCTGCCGCAGCACATAATCGTGGCCGTCCCGCTTGGCGAAGGAGTCCCCGTCCATGGCCACGATGGCGTTGACCCGCTTGGCCATCTGGGCCACGGTGGCGGATTCGCTGCGGCTTTCAAAGCCCTTGTCCCCGCCGGTGCAGGATTCGGTGCGCAGCTGGGTGGCGTTGGCGATGGTGATGTCCATGGTGTACACCGTGCAGCCGTATTGGTCGTTCTTGCCCCATTTGCGCTCCACGTGGATGGAGGGGTCGTCGTAAACCTCCATGCCCTTTTCATAGGTGTCGTTGGGCCGCAGGCCCGGGGAAAAGTCGATGGGCAGGTCAATGATTTCCGCCGCGCCCAGAGCGGGCAGAACGGAAAACATCAGAATGAGCAGAAACGAAAACAGGTTTTGACAGCTTTTGCGCATAAACGCTTTCCCTCCCGTGCATGGATAAACGCCCCTCCGGCAGGCGGAAACAGGCGCTTTCAGGCCAGTATAAAACAATATAATGATACCATGCCCGGGCGCTTTTGTAAAGAATTTGATCAGAAGGATTCGGGGGGTGAGGGGGGGAGGGGAGAGGCAATAGGGAATAGGCAATAGGTGAGTGTGCAGAGTTCAGAGTTCAGAGTGCGGATATTTTTGTCTTGCTGAATCTGGCGCGCTTGTTGTATTCATCTATATTCTCTGAACTCTGAACTCTGTACTCTGAACATTGTGTAAAAAATCTCATTGCAAAACCTCCATTTTCTTTTATAATGGTGGGGGGAAAACAGAGGGGACGGCACGGCAGAAAGGGGCGAAATGATTGATCATTGATATCCATACCCATACGTTTCCGGACAAAATCGCCGCCGGGGCGGTGAGCCATTTACAGCAAAGCAGCCATATCGCTTTATTTTCCGATGGCACCGAAGGGGGGCTGGGCCGCAATGAAAAGCGGGCCGGGGTGGACCTGGCGGTGGTGCAGCCGGTGGCCACCAATCCGGACAAGGTGACCCGCATGAATGATTATGTTTTTCAAACCAACCGGCGAACGGCGGAAACGGGCGTCCTGTCCTTCGGGGCCATGCACCCGGCCTTTCAGGGGTGGGAGGGGGAATTGGAGCGGCTCAAGGGGGAAAACGTCAAAGGCGTGAAGCTGCATCCGCCCTATGCGGGCATCCCCATCGACGATCCCCGGGCCATCGCCATCCTGAAAAAGTGCAGGGAGCTGGGGCTGGTCGTGCTGATCCACAGCGGCAAGGACGTGGGCCTGCCCGGGGCCGATCAAGCGCTGCCTGTCCATATCCGCCGGGCCCTGGACGCGGCGGGCCCGGTGAAGCTGATCGCGGCGCACATGGCCGGATGGGCCTGCTGGGAGGAGGCGGAACGGCTGCTGGCCGATACGGGCATTTATCTGGACACGGCCTTTTCCCTGGGCCGCATCACCCCCGCCCCGGACGGCTTCCCCTGGGAGGAAAAGCACCTGCGCATGCTGGATAACGCCGCCGCCTGCCATCTGATCCGCGCCTTCGGCCCGGAGCGCGTGCTCTTTGGCACCGACAGCCCCTGGGGCGACCCGGCAGCGGAAATCACAAAAATAAAAAGCCTGCCCCTCTCCCAACAGGAAAAAGAAGCCATCCTGGGCGAAAACGCCCGGAGGCTGCTGCTTGGCAGTAGCCAAGTTAGGAGTGAGGAGTGAGGAGTTAATAGTGGGCGCTTCGCGCCTGGACAACGGGAGCTCATTGTGTGATAACAATTTTCAACTCCTAACTC
>CAMOUF010000246.1 GCA_946626395.1 uncultured Clostridia bacterium | reverse complement strand
GCTTCGTCAGCGTTGCAGGCCACGTACTTGACAGGGCCGGGTGACGCATGGGCAAACTTCCACTTAAGGCCGGTGGGGAAACCGCCGCCGCCTCGTCCACGCAGACCGGACTTGAGGATTTCCTCAATGACTTCTTCCTGGGTCATGGTGGTCAGGGCCTTTTCCAGAGCCTTGTAGCCGTCAAATGCCAGGTATTCGTCGATGTTCTCAGGATCGATGACGCCGCAGTTGCGCAGGGCGATTCTCTTCTGATGCTTGTAGAACTCAATCTCGTCCAGGGACTTGCTGGCGTCCTGCTCCATGGTGGCATGGTCCTTGTACACCAGATGCTGCACAGGACGGCCCTTGAGCAGATGCTCGGAAACGATCTCGTCCACATCGTCCACCTTGACGCGGGAATAGAAGGTTCCTTCAGGATAGATGATAACCACCGGGCCGGCTTCGCACAGACCGAAGCATCCGGTGCGGATGACCTTGACTTCCTTGTCCAGGCCGTTTTCCTTGATCTTTTCCTCGAAGCGCTGGATCAGCTGCGCGGAGCCGGAAGAGGTACAGCCGGTGCCGCCGCAGCAGAGCACATGAGCGCGATAGATATCCATGAATTTCTCCTCCCTATTTACAGCATCGTTGGCTTATGCGCTTATTTTTCGGCAGCGCCGATGGTATACTCCTCCACGGGACGGCCGTTGACGATGTGCTCGGCCACCACGCGGCCCACCTTTTCGGGGGTCATGTGCACGTAGGTCACCTTTTCCTGGCCGGGCATGATCACGTCCACCATGGGCTCCAGCCGGCACATGCCGATGCAGCCGGTCTGGCTGACGGTCACATGCTGAAGGCCGCGCTTGTTGATTTCGTCCATGAAGGAGAGCATCACGGGGCGGGCGCCGGCGGCGATGCCGCAGGTGGCCATGCCGATCACCACGCGGGTGGCTTCGCCTTCTTCTTCCTTGCGCAGGTTGATGCGGTTCAGGGTCTTTTCACGGATGGCTTGCAGTTCAGCCAAAGACTTCATAAAATGACACCTCCAAAGATCGGTTCGATTTCTTCCCGCAAAGATTCCAGAATCCATGCGGCGATTTCCGGTTCGCTGAATGGCACGCCCTGCAGGGCCTGGCGGATTTCCCGGGTGTCAAACTGCATCTCTCCCTTGGGGGAGGCACAGCGGAGCACAAACTCGGGCTGATCCGGATTCATGGTGACCAGGGTGGTCACCGTGCCGGGCAGATCGCCCAGCGGCAGGCAGTCGATGGAGGACGTATCCAGGGTGGCGGTGAGCTTGGTTCCCTTGCCCAATTCGCTTTCGATGGCAAGGTCGCCCCCCGCCAGGCGGCAGTTTTCCGCCATCATGGGAATGCCCAGGCCCACCTTGCGGGTGGTGCGGGTGGTGGCGAAGGGGCTTGTGACCCGGGCAAGCAATTCCGGGCTCATGCCGGTGCCGTCGTCCTCGATGATCACGGACAGCATCCCCTGCTCATTGAGCAAAACGCTCAGGGATACCGTGGCCGCCTGTGCGCGGATGCTGTTTTGCATCAGATCCAGAATATGCAGGGACAGATCGCGCATAAATTATGCCTGCTCTCTGTATTTGGCCAGGATGCCGGGAATGTCGTCGGGCACCAGACGGCCGTACACTTCGTCATTGATGGTCATAACAGGGGCCAGACCGCAGGCGCCTAGGCAGCGGGTGGCGTTCAGGGTGAACAGGCCGTCCGGAGAGGTTTTGCCCACGGGGGTTTTCAGTTCTTCGCTGAGCCGGTCCAGCACCTTCTGGCTGCCCTTGACGTAGCAGGCGGTGCCCAGGCACACGGAAATGGTGTATTTTCCGTTGGGCTCCAGGGAGAACTGGCTGTAGAAGGTGGCGACGCCGTACACTTCGCTCAGCGTGACGCCCAGGCCCTCGGCGATCAACTTCTGCACGTCCATGGGCACGCAGCCGAAAATGCCCTGCGCCCTTTGCAGCACGGGCATCAGAGCGCCGGGCTGATCCTTCAGCTCTTCAATGGCCTGCTGCAGCTGTTCATACTTGTCTTTCTTGTCCGGCATGACAGTTCAAGACCTCCTTTAAATTGTTCCATCGGATCTGTGTCCGGAATTAGGCAGCATATATTCTATGCTATATACCATATTATATAATACCATACTTTCACGCAAATTGCACGCCCAAAATGAAAAAAAGTGACAAAAAAACCGATGAATTTTCACGGTAAAATTGGAGAAACATGCATGAAGAAACCCGACAAAATCAGTCGGAATATCCTGGAAAACAGGAAATTCTTTCATGAATAATGACGTAAGACGCGGCGAAAAGCAGGAGAAAGGGTTGGCTGCGAATTCGGAAGCAAAGCACCTGGCAGGAAGAACGAAAAAGAAACATATAATGAAATAACGCGAATAACAGACGCGGTGGAAATTGCTGTCTCAGCGGACTTTGTACTTCTATTGTTCTTATGCTGTTTCTCTCTTGCCGGAGCAGGGAAAACGTGGTATGATCCATTCGCGGTCAAAAACAGCCCGGCGGGCGAAAATTGACCCATAAGAATGGAACAAAAAAGAAAGGTGGATTTCATCAATGGATCGCGTATATAATTTTTCTCCCGGCCCCTCCATGCTGCCCCTTCCCGTGCTGGAAAAGGTCAAAGAAGCCCTGCCTGTGTACGGCGACAGCGGCATGAACGTGATGGAAATGAGCCACCGCAGCCCCATGTATCAGGCCATTATTGACGATACGGAAGCCCGGCTGCGCAGGCTGATGCATATTCCGGATACCTATTCCGTGCTGTTCCTTCACGGCGGCGCTACCATGCAGTTTGCTTCCATCCCCCTGAACCTGGGGGTCAAGGGTAAGGCGGACTATATCGACAGCGGCAACTTTGCCCACGGCGCTGCCGGGGAAGCGGGCAAATATTTAAAGGTCAATGTGGTGGCTTCCTCCCGGGAGGATAATTACGTGTATATCCCCGAATGGGAAGGCAAGCTGGACGATGACGCGGATTACCTGCACATCACCACCAACAATACCATTTACGGCACCCATTACACCAAGCTGCCTGAGGGTAAAGCGCCGCTGGTGGCGGATATGAGCAGCAACATTCTGGGCGAAGTATACGACGTGAACAAGTTCGGCGTGATCTACGCCGGGGCCCAGAAGAACATTGGCCCCGCCGGTTTGTGCGTGCTGATCGTGCGCAAGGATCTGCTGGGCCACGCCGCGCCTATCTGCCCCAAGGTGCTTAACTGGACCACCCAGACGGACAACGGCTCCATGCTGAATACTCCCAATACCTTCGCTATTTACGTGGCCGGGCTGTGCATGGAATGGCTGGAGGGCCAGGGCGGCGTGGAGGCCATCGAAAAGGTCAATCAGGAAAAGGCCGCTCTGCTGTATGATTATCTGGACAACAGCGCCCTGTTCAACGCCACCGCCCAGAAGGAATTCCGTTCCATCATGAACGTGACCTTCGTGACCGGCGACAAGGAAAAGGACGCCGCCTTTGTCAAGTTCGCCGCTTCCCGGGGCTTGGTCAATCTGAAGGGCCACCGCAGCGTGGGCGGCATGCGCGCCAGCATTTACAATGCCATGCCCATCGAAGGGGTAAAGGCCCTGGTGGAAACGCTCAAGGCGTTTGAAATGAACGGCTGATCCCGGAACGATTGGAACTCAGAACGGAAAATAGGAGCAGAAAAATGTACAAGATTCAAACCCTGAACAGCATTTCTCCCATTATTCATGAGGTTCTTTCCGCGGGCAATTACATGGTGTCCGCCGAGGAACCCACCCCCGACGCCATCCTGGTGCGCAGCGCCGCCATGCATGATATGGTTTTGCCGGACTCCCTGCTGGCCATCGCCCGGGCCGGGGCAGGGGTCAATAACATTCCCATTCCCAAGTGCTCCGAGCAGGGCATCGTGGTGTTCAACACCCCCGGGGCCAACGCCAACGCCGTGGCCGAGCTGGTCATCGCCGGGCTGCTTCTGTCCTCCCGGGATATCGCGGGCGGCATTGAATGGGTCAAGGAAAACAAGGACGCCGAAGGCCTGGAAAAGCTGGTGGAAAAGAAAAAGAGCCAGTTTGTGGGGCCTGAGCTGCGGGGCAAAAAGCTGGCCGTCATCGGCCTGGGCGCCATCGGCGCGCTGGTAGCCAACGCAGCCGCCCAGGGCATGGGCATGGACGTGGTGGGCTACGACCCCTATATCTCTGTGGCCCACGCCTGGCAATTGTCCCGGGCCATCCACCACGCCGACACCATGGAGGACGCGGTGAAGGACGCCGACTATATCACCTTCCATATCCCGCTGATGGATTCCACCCGGGGCATGATCAATAAGGCGTTCCTGGCCTCCCTGAAAAAGGGTGTGCGCATCATGAACTTCTCCCGGGGCGAGCTTGCGAACCCTGAGGATGTGAAGGCCGCCATCGCGGAAGAACAGCTGGCTTCCTATGTCACCGACTTTGCCACCGCCGTCCTGGCGGATACGCCCCATGTGATCTGCCTGCCCCATCTGGGCGCGTCCACCCCGGAAAGCGAAGAGCGCTGCGCGGAAATGGCCGCCGCCGAAATTCGGGATTATCTGGAAAAGGGCGTGATCCGCAACAGCGTGAACATGCCGGAAATCACCCTGGGCCTGCCTGAAGGCACCCGGGTGCTGCTGATCCACAAGAACCTGCCCGGCATCGTCAGCAACGTGTCCACCCTGGTGTCCGGCCGGGGCATCAATATCCAGAACATGCTCAACAAGAGCCGGGGCGACATGGCCGTCACCGTCATGGAGCTGACCACCCAGCCCGACGATACCTTGATCGCCGCCCTGGGCAAGCTGAACAACGTGGTTCGCGTCCGCGTGATCTAAAGGATTTCAAGCGCTTTTTTCAAAGCCTGCGGTTTTCCCGCGGGCTTTTTGCTTGCCTGTGTTTTCCCGATGTTTTTCTCTTGACACAATTGGAAGCGCTGGCATATAATTTCAAGGTATCAAGCGGTTATTCGGGGGGTTTGCCCTGATTTTACGGAGGAAACCTGGATGAGCTTACAGGAGATTTTCGGCAGCCTGGTGTTTAACGACGCGGTGATGCGCCAGCGCCTGCCCAAGGAAACCTATAAGGCCCTGCACCGCACCATCGCGGAAGGGTCCACGCTGAACCTGGAGGTGGCCAGCGTGGTGGCCAACACCATGAAGGACTGGGCCATTGAAAAGGGCGCGACCCATTACACCCACTGGTTCCAGCCCATGACGGGCATCACTGCGGAAAAGCACGATTCCTTCCTGTCGCCCATCGACGGCGGCGGGGCTATCATGGAGTTCAGCGGCAAAGAGCTTGTCCGGGGCGAGCCGGACGCCTCCTCCTTCCCTTCCGGGGGCCTGAGGGCGACTTTCGAGGCTCGGGGTTATACCGCCTGGGACCCGACCAGTTACGCTTTTATCAAGGACGGCACCCTGTGCATCCCCACCGCTTTTTGCAGCTATGGCGGCCATGCCCTGGACAAAAAGACTCCCCTGCTGCGCTCCAACGAGGCCCTGAACCGTCAGGCCAAAAGGGTGCTGCG
>CAMOUF010000245.1 GCA_946626395.1 uncultured Clostridia bacterium | reverse complement strand
TCATGGATATTCAGAATTGGATCGAACCGCAGCCCAACCAAGGCAGCGTAAATAATAAACGCGCCTATTACGCGCTGTATCACTCCTTCGGCTGCTGCAATGCCTGCGGCTGGCGCGGCCCCATTGGCCTCACCGGCGCCACCGGCCCCACGGGGCCTATCGGACCTATGGGCCCTCAGGGCATGCCTGGCGCCACTGGCCCCACCGGCCCTGTAGGTGAAACAGGTCCGACAGGTCCTGCGGGTGAAATCGGGCCTGTGGGTGAAACCGGACCTACCGGCCCCACCGGCCCTGTAGGCGAAACAGGTCCGACAGGCCCTGCTGGTGAAATCGGCCCTGTTGGGGAAACGGGCGCTACCGGCCCTGTAGGCGAAACAGGTCCCACGGGTCCTGCAGGTGAAATCGGCCCTGTGGGTGAAACCGGACCTACCGGCCCCACGGGCCCTGCGGGGGAGGACGGCATAGACGGTCTGGATGGTGAAACCGGCCCTACAGGTCCTACTGGACCCACCGGGCCGACAGGACCCACCGGCCCCGCTGCGCCGCCCGTTGAAATCACGCCCGCTCCCGCGGTACCCAATGCCCGGAATGCCACCGAGCTGCTGACCCAGTTCAACCAGCTGCTGGAGAGCCTTCGCACGGGCGGCTTCCTGAGCGAGTGATCATCAGCCTGCGCCGGGGGAACCGTTCTTGGGAATCCAAAGAGCGGTTCCCCCTTTGCCATTGTGGAGGGAGATTTATGAAAGTATATGTCTACGCCATTGCCAAGGATGAAGAAAAGTTCGCGGCCCGCTGGGCGGCCTCCATGGGGGAGGCGGACGGCGTGTTTGTGCTGGATACCGGCTCCCGGGACAATACGGTGCAGCTGCTGAAAGAGGCGGGCGTCCAGGTGGAAAGCCGGATCATTTCCCCCTGGCGGTTCGACGCGGCCCGGAACGCCTCCCTGGCCCTGGTGCCCCCGGACGCGGATATCTGCGTGTGTACGGATTTGGACGAGGTATTTGTTCCCGGTTGGCGGGCGCTGCTGGAAAAAGCCTGGGGAAAGGGCGTCACCCGGGCGGCTTACCGCTATACCTGGAGCTTTGAAGCGGACGGCACGGAAGGCCGGGTGTTCTGGCTGGATAAAATCCACTGCCGTCAGGGCTACGTCTGGACGCATCCCGTCCACGAGGTGCTTGCCTGGCAGGGAGAGGGCGCGGAAAACAGAGTCACGGTAGAGGGGATGCAATTGAACCATTATCCCGACCTGGAAAAATCCCGGGCACAATACCTGCCGCTGCTGGAATTATCCGTTCGGGAAGCGCCGGAGGATGACCGCAACACCCATTATCTGGGCAGGGAATATTATTTCCATGGCCGCTATGACGATGCCATCGCCATGCTCAGGCGGCATTTGGATTTACGATCTGCCGTGTGGGCGGATGAGCGCTGCGCCTCCATGCGCTACATTGCCAAATGCTTCCTGGCCAAGGAAAACCAAACGGAAGCGGAAAAATGGCTTTTGCGGGCGGCGGCGGAAGCGCCCCATCTGCGGGAGCCTCTGATGGAGCTGGCTTATCTGTGCTATCGGAAAAAAGATTGGGAAGGGACGGCATTTTTTTCGGGCCGGGCCCTGAGTATCCAGAACCGGGCGCGTACCTATATCACGGAAAACGCCGCTTGGGGCAGCCTGCCCTGGGATTTAAGGGCCCTGGGCCTGTTTTATACCGGCAGGATCAGGGAAGCCGACGGGGCGGCGGACGAAGCGCTGCGTCTGGCCCCGGGCAATGAACGGCTGCGGGAAAACAAAAGACTGATCCACGCTGCGATGAAAGACATGTAAACCCACCCTTGCGCGCGGCTTGACAGGTGTGGTACAATAACATCCGATCAATCTTTGGAAGGATGTTATGAATTTGCTTTTGTACGATGCTGTGATTTTCGACCTGGACGGAACGCTGACCGATTCCCAGCCGGGCATCTTCGCCTGCGCCAAATACGCGCTGGATAAAATGGGTCTGCCTATCCCGCCGGACAGCACCCTGCGCCGATTCCTGGGCCCGCCCCTGGCGGAAAGCTATATCAATTACTGCGGCATGACGGAGGAGCAGGCCGCCTATGCCACCGACCTGTACCGGGAGCGCTACATTCCCATTGGCTGGAAGGAAAACAAGGTGTATCCCCATATCCGGGCGCTGCTGAAAAGCCTGAAGGACCGGGGTGTTTACCTGGCTGTGGCCACGGGAAAGCCCCAGCATACCTCCGTGGATATCCTTCGGTATTTCGATTTGCTTCCTTACTTTGACGCCGTGGCAGGCCCGGCCCCGGAAGAGCTCCACGCCGATAAGGGTGATTTGATCCGCCGGGTGCTGCCGGAAGGCAAAAGAGCCGTGATGGTGGGGGACACCGCCGGAGACATCAAGGGAGCCAAGGACGTGGGCATCGCTTCCGTGGCCGCGCTGTACGGCTATGGGGTGGATGAAGAAGTGATGGCCGCCGGGCCCACACACGCGGTGAAGGACACAAAAGCCCTGTGTGAACTTTTATGCCCCGATATGGAAAAGGAGAAGGGCTTCTTTGTGACCCTGGAGGGCGTGGACGGCTGCGGAAAATCCACCCAGGCGGCGGCGCTGAAGGAGCGCCTGGAGCAGTTTGGCTATTCCGTCCACCGCACCCGGGAGCCGGGAGGCTGCCCCATCGCGGAGGAGATCAGGAAGATCGTGCTGGCCAAGGAGGACGGAGGCATGTGCGCCGAAACGGAAGCGCTGCTCTTCGCTGCCGCCCGGGCCCAGCATTTGAAGGATGTGATCCTGCCCTCCGTGGAGGCGGGGCAGGTGGTGCTGTGCGACCGGTTTGTGGATTCCTCTTTGGTGTATCAGGGCATGGCCCGGGGCCTGGGCATGGAATGGGTGAAGGAAATCAACCGGCCCGCCTTCCGGGAAGGCGCGCCGGACGCGACGCTGTATCTGCGCATGGATCATGAAAAGGCCATGGCCCGCCGCCTGGCTGTGGACGCGCCGGATCGCATCGAGCAGGCGGGGGATTCCTTCCACGCTCGCACGGAAGCGGCCTACGAGGAACTGTGCCGTCAGCATCCGGATAGGTTTTTGCCGGTAAACGGCGATCAAACGCCGGAGCAGGTGACGGAGGATGCCTTTTCCGCGCTCTTTTCGCGCATGCGGGAAAGGGGCGTGCTGTAAAGATGCGGGTGGTAGTCGGCATGTCCGGAGGCGTGGACAGCGCCGTGTCCGCGCTGCTGCTCAAGCGGCAGGGCTATGAAGTGATCGGCGTGTTCATGAAAAACTGGAACGAGGAAAACGAGGATGGGGTCTGCTCCGCCGAATCCGATTGGCGGGACGTGAGGGACGTGTGCGACAAAATCGGCATTCCTTATTACGCCGTAGACTTTTCCCAGGAATACTGGGACCGGGTGTTCACGCTGTTCCTCCATGAATATCAGGCGGGACGCACCCCCAACCCGGATGTTCTATGCAACCGGGAAATCAAGTTCAAGGCTTTCCTGGATTTTGCCATGAAGGCGGGGGCCGAAAAAATGGCCACCGGCCATTTCGTGCGGACGGATGAAGAAGGCCATTTGCTGCGGGGCGTGGACGGCAACAAGGATCAAAGCTATTTCCTGTATATGATCCACCGGGAGCAATTGAAAAAAGCCATGTTTCCCGTGGGCGCTTTGACCAAGCCGGAGGTGCGGCGAATCGCGGAGGAAGCGGGATTGCCTGTTTCCCACAAAAAGGATTCCACCGGCGTGTGCTTTATCGGGGAAAGGAATTTTAAGCAGTTTCTGAAAAACTTCCTGCCCGCCCAGCCCGGGGATATGGTGACCCCGGGGGGAGAAACCGTGGGCCGTCACGACGGGCTCATGTATTACACCCTGGGCCAGCGCCGGGGCCTTGGCATCGGCGGCAGGGGAGACGGGCGCAGCTTTTTCGTGGTGGACAAGGATCTAAAAAACAACCGGCTCATCGTGGCCCAGGGGGAGG
>CAMOUF010000244.1 GCA_946626395.1 uncultured Clostridia bacterium | reverse complement strand
TGGCGGTAACGCCGTACTTTTTCACAAAGCCCTTGATCAGCTTGGCGGAAGCGGCCTTGGCGGCTTCCTGGCCCGGTAGGGTGAAATGGCCCACGCCGGTGTCCAGCACCTTGCCGTTTTCGTCGATGACGGCTAGCTTGCAGCCGGTGCGGAAGCCGGGGTCCACGCCCAGGGTCACTTTGCCCTTGATGGGCGGCTGCAAAAGCAACTGATGCAGATTCTGGGAAAACACCTTGATGGCCTGCTCGTTGGCCCGGTCAGTGAGCTCATTGCGGATTTCCCGTTCCATGGAGGGGAACAGCAGCCTTTCCCATGCGTCCTCGCAGGCCAAGGCCACCTGACTGGACGCCTGGGACTGGCCCCGAACGAATGCGTTCTTTACGCTCAGCAGGCATTTTCCCTCCGGCGGGGTCAGGGTGACCTTTAAAAATTCCTCCCGCTCCCCCCGGTTGATGGCCAGCACCCGGTGGGCCGCCATTTTGGGCACCGGCTCCTTGTAATCATAATACATGGAATACACGCTGTCCTCTTCCTTGGCGGCCTTGGTTTCGATGATGCCCTCCCTGAGCAGCGTTTCCCGGATTTCCTTGCGCAGGGCCGCGTCGTCGCTGACCTGCTCTGCCAGAATATCCCGGGCCCCGGCCAGGGCGGCTTCCCCATCGGGCACTTCCTTTTCTTCATTGATATATTTTTCCGCCTCGGCCATGACGTCCCCCTTGGGCAGCTGCAAAAGCAGCCACAGGGCCAGGGGCTCCAATCCCCGCTCCTTGGCGATGGTGGCCCGGGTACGGCGCTTGGGCCGGAAGGGACGGTAGAGATCCTCCAGCTCCGCCAATGTCTGGGCCTTTGCCAATTGGGCTTTCAGCTCATCTGTCAGCACGCCCAGGTCGGTGAGGGCTTTTTCGATTTCCTCCCGGCGCTTTTCCAAATTCCGCAGGTATTCCAGCCTCTCCGCCAATTCGCGCAGCAGCTGGTCGTCCATGGAGCCGGTCTTTTCCTTGCGGTAACGGGCGATGAAGGGGATGGTGTTCCCCGCGTCCAGCATTTCGATCACGGCCTGCACGTGCTCCGGCCGCAGGGAAAATTCCCTGGCGAGAATCGCAACAAAGTCCATCGGTTATTGTTCCTCCTTGAATTGAAGTCGGCTCATTCTGGCATAACAGGTGAACATCAGCAATAGCTCCGCCCCCAGCCAGGCGGCGGGCTCGGCGAAGAACACGCCGTCCTGCCCGATCAGCCGGGGCAGCGTCAGCGCGCAGCCCACCCGCATGCCCAATTCCACCAATCCGGAAATCATGGGCGTCATGGCGTCGCCCATGCCCTGGAGGGCGGAACGGTAAACATACAATAAATACAGCACAAACAGCGGCGCCAGCATGATATTCAAAAACCGGACCGCTACCGCCAGCACCGCTTCCCGGGCAGCGGCGTCAGCGTCAATGAACAGCGACAGGACGCTCCTTTCCCCCAGGAACAAAACCGCCGCGATCACAAAGGCGGTCACGACGGACAGCCGGACCCCGGTTTTAACGCCCTCCCGGATGCGGTCGGCCCGTCCCGCGCCATAGTTCTGGCCCGCGTAGGCGGCCAGGGCAGCGCCAAAGGAAACGGCGGCCATTTCCATCAGGCCGTAGAGCTTATTGGTGGCGGTGTATCCGGCGATGAACACGCTGCCGTAGCCGTTCACCACCCTTTGCAGCGCCAGGCCGCCCAAGCCGATGACCACATTCTGGGCCGCGGTGGGCGTGCCCAGGCGCACCAGCTGCCGGACCGTGGCGGGATGCCAGGATAAATCTGCCCGGCCAAAGCGCAGGGCGGGCAAAGCCTTTACCACAAAGAAGCAATACGCTGCCGAGGCGCTTTGGGCAATCAGCGTGGCCACGGCGGCCCCCGCCACGCCCCAATGAAACGCCACCACGAACAGGAAATCCAGGGCGATATTCACCACGGAGGCAATCAGCATGGCTGCAAGCGGGGAGCGGGAATCGCCCACTGCCCGCAGCATGGACGCTTCGATATTATACGCCGAAAAAACGGGCAGCCCGAACATGAGGATGCGCAGATACAAAACCGCCTGGGGGAAAATATCCGCCGGGGTTTGCAAAAGCCTCAGAATGGGCACGATCAGCATTTGGCACAGCGCCGTCAGCCCCAGGGCAAGCATGCCCGTCAGCAGCACCGCCTGGCCCACCACCCGCTTGAGCCCCGCTTCATCGTGGGCCCCGAACCGCTGGGAGATCAGGATGGAAAAGCCCTGGGTGCAGCCCGTGACCACACCCATGAACAGCCAGCACAGCCAATCCGCCGCACCCACCGCCGCCAGGGCGTCGATGCCCGCGAACCGGCCCACGCAGGCCCCGTCCACCACCGTATATAATTGCTGGCACACGTTGCCCAGCATCATGGGCAGGGCAAAGCCTAAAATCAATTGGAGGGGCTTGCCCGCTGTCATATCCGTGGATCGCATACAGCCCTCCCGTAAAAAATCACGCAGGGCTTATTATACGGGAATTTCGGCATAAACGCAAGGAAAATGCAAAAGTTTGTGGGGGGAACCGCTCTTTGGATGCCAAAAAGCGGTTCCCCCCACACCCCCCTCCGAGAAAGCAATCAAGGGATTGATTGGTATCCCCACAAGATTTTATATTGAACCAGAATAAATCAGTCCCGTTTCCCCAGCGCGTCCAGCCGCAGGATGGAGGCGTTCATCAATCGGGCCTCCTGGGCGTCATGGATGGAGAGCACGGTGAGGGGAAACGCGTCCCGGACACGCATGGCGATCCTTTCCCGCAGCCCTTCATCCAGGCCCTTAAAGGGCTCGTCCAGCAGCAGCACATCCCCGCCAAAGGCCAGGGCTCGGGCCAGGGCAACCCGCCGCTGCATGCCGCCGCTCATTTCCCGGGGCAGCAGCCCTCCCTGGTCAATTTCCATTTCATTCAGCCAGCGCCCCGCCGCGGCTCTGTCGCTGACCAGCGCCACATTTTTTTCCGCTGTCAGCCAGGGCAGCAGCCGGTCCTCCTGAAAGAGGAAGGAGATTTTCTTGTTTTCCAGGCCGGTGATTTCCCCGCTGAGCGGCTTCAGCAGCCCGGCCAGCACCCGGAGCAGCGTGGTTTTTCCAAAGCCGGAGGGGGCCATGATGGCCACAGCCCCCTGCTCCGGCAGCTCCAGCGACAGATTTTCCAGCACCGTTTTTTCCGGATACCCGGCGGTCACATGGGAAAGGCGAATCATTTTTTTCCTTCCCCCTTTTTGGAATTCAATACAGAATCGTGGGTGGAATCCACATCCATCCACATCCATGGCTTTTTCTTCCGAAAATCCTTGGAGAAGGAGGATCGGCTTGGATCGATTTCCTGATTGCTTGCTCGGAGGGGGGTGTGGGGGGAACC
>CAMOUF010000243.1 GCA_946626395.1 uncultured Clostridia bacterium | reverse complement strand
CATCCAGATCTATGTAAACGGGCGTATACGTCTTTTCAATTTGCCGGGAATCCGCAAGAGGTACAATGGGCCTGGGCAGAGGGAGTGGCGCTTTCAGGTCGCTGTTATCCGGCATAAGGAAAGCTACGGGATCAGGCGCTACCATCTGTCTGGTTTGTAAGTCCATCAGCGCCCATACGGTGCTGGCTTTCCCAATGATTTCCCCGTCCGTATCCCGGATGACGAAATAGCGGGGAAACAGACGATGCCGCACAGGCGTGGGGAATGTTTCCACACTACGCATACGGGAGACCGAGCGAGATTTTTAGGCTATGACATTACTGTTTCAAGGAACCAGCAAAAGAAGAAAAAGGCAAACGGAAAAACCCAAAGGTGCCAGACAGGCGTGGTAAAGCTTCTCGTACCAAGGGAAAAATGGGTGGGTATGAAGGCACTTATTCGGAATACCGTTTCATCGTCGCATCGGTCCTCTCTGATCAGGTCGTCCTGGATATTCCGGACGAAATCGTCAGAAACAGTGAATTCCAGGTCTCCGTTTCCGCTCCCGGCGCTTCTAAAATCCGCGTGTATGCGGGCGACAGCGAATTCTATTTCTATGATCAGGGCGATTCCTTCACCGCCACCAGCAGCCTGGCAGATGATGGATTCCGTCAAATCTACGCCAAGGCCCTGATCGATGGCGTCTGGTATACCAGCGCGGCGCATCGCGTGAACTTCACTTATAACGGGATCATGGATCCGCCCACCGGCCTGTGGCTGGAAAACGATTCCGTCCAGCAGGGCGAAACGCTGGTGCTTCATTTCGATGAAGGCGGAGAAGATTATTGGCTCAACGTTGATTACTTCCGCCGAGATACCAACGAATACCTGGGCCATACCGTTACCAGCCGCAGAGGCGCAAGCTCCGTGACCCTGTCCGCCGGCTGGCTGGAGCCCGGCGAATACACCCTGAACGTGAATGCCGATACCGTCGGCAAGCGGTTCAGCGAATTTGAGTATATTGACTTTACTGTCACCGGAAACACCCAGGACGTGATCTTCCGCTCTGACCGTCAGGACGTCATGTTCGGCGAAAACTTCTCCCTGTTCTTCTATGCCCCCGGCGCGGAACGGGTGCGTCTGGCCCACGCCTGGGAAGACAATTATTGGCAGGAAGAAGAAGGCGACTCCCTGGATTCCTACACCTTCGGCGTGGGCATCGATGACGAAAACGGCAATAATATCGATGGCCGGCAGGAAGACCTGATGGGCAACCCCGGTTATATGTCCTTCCTCATTGACGCTGAATGCTATGAGGTGGGCAAGACCTATTCCTGGAACCTGTGGGTCAACGGCGAAGGCTACAACGGCAATGGCATCAGCGGTGAATTTACCGTGACGGACAGCGTTGCCAACGTCTTCAGCCTGGAAAGCCAGGATGTGCCCAGCGGCAGGGATATCAACTTCCTGATGAGACGCGCCAACGCTGAAAAGCTGCGCCTGCGCATCAAGGTCGGCTCCTCCAACAAATACTATCCCGAGGCCAATGGCGTGGAAGGCGCCGAATGGCAGGACAGCTACGCCACCTGGGAATTGGAGCCCGGCGCTTACTCCGTGACCGCTCAGTATTATCTGGACAACGCCTGGAAGAATCTCAAAACGCTGACCGTGAATATCGTTAATTATGGCGATCTGGAAGCGCCCGATGTGATCATCCCCACCGTGCTCTTCGAGGGCAGCGACCTGGTGGTCACCGGGCTGCTGAACCACCTGCCCGAATTTGCCTGGTATCATGTAAACGTGGAAAGCACTGAAACAGGCGAAATGGTCGCCCACGTCGATTCCAACAATATTGGACGGCAGAATTTCTATACCTTCCCCAACGAGCTGTTTGAAGTAGGCAAGACCTATCGCGTGAGCGTGAATCTGTATGCCTTCGGCTACAATGGCGATGGTGCCTGGGGAGACGTGGAGGTTCGCGAAGCCTAGATGGACGCCCCCACCTTCATCCTGCCCAGCGGCCTGACCGCCATTGAGGAGGAAGCCTTCATGGGCTTCGCCGCCGAAGTGGTTCAGGTGCCCGCCAGCGTGCGCAGCATCGGCAGCCTGGCCTTTGCCTACAACACGAACCTGCGGCAGATTTACATTCCCGCCACCGTGACCTCCATTGCGGATAACGCCTTTGAGGGCGATTACGTGATGATCTTCGGTCAGGGCGGCAGCTATGCCAACGAGTATGCCGAAAACCACGGCATCGTCTTCGTTCCCATCAACTGATCCTCTCCCCACCCGGGCTGCGGTGAATGCCTCAGCCCGGGCTTCCCCCTGGGACGCGGCCCATGAAAGGTAAAGGGGCTCGCCCCAGGGCGCTAAAAAAGTGCTTGACGCAGAAACGCATCAAGCACTATTTCTTTGCCTTCCTACTTACAAGGGAAATCTGGCCTCGTGGGTTTTGCCGTCGTCCAGGAGCTGGGCCCAGCCGTCATCCAGCTTCACGCCGTCCAGGGTGGGAAACAGCACGTCCGGGGCGGCGGAAAAATGATAATTGGCGCGGCCGAATCGGTAAACAAGAGTAAAGGGCTGGCGCTCCGGGTCCGGGGCGGGGCGAAGCCTGGCTTTGTCCCCCCGCTTTTCAAAGCCCAACAGCTCCGTCAGGATCACCCAATAGAGCCAGGCGGCGCTGCCGGTGTACCAGCTCCAGCCGCCCCGGCCCAGGTTTTCTCCGGCGTACACGTCGCCGCAGAGTACATAGGGCTCCGCCCGGTACAGGGCGGCTTTTTCTTTTGTGTCAGCGTGATGGGCAGGCAGGATGGCCCGGGTGATTTCCCAGGCCAGGGCAGATTCCCCCACCCGGCACAGGGCTTGGATCAGCCAGGGCACGGCGTGGGTATACTGGCCGCCGTTTTCCCGGACCCCCGGCAGATACCCGCCGATGTAGCCCGCGTTTTCCTCCGGGGTAAAGGGCGGCCACAAAAGCTTGACGATGCCGTGGTTCCGGTCATACAGCTTTTCCACCGCCTGGGAAAGGGCCTGTCTGGCATGGTTTTTCGGCGCGCCGCCCAGCACGGAAAAGCACTGGCTGATCAGATCGATGCGGGGCGGGTTCGTTTGCGGCCCGCCCAGGGGCCGTCCATCCGCGTACCAGGCCCGCAGATACCATTGTCCCGTCCAGGCATTTTCCGCGCCATCCAGCAGCCTTCTGCGAAGAAGGGTATATCTTTCCCGGATTTCCGCCGGGCACAGGGGAGAAATCTCCTTCAGCACCAGGGCAAGGAAAAAGGCCAGCCACACGCTTTCCCCGCCCACCCGGTTCATGCCGTCGTTCCAATCACCGCCGCCCATCAGCGGCAGGCCGTGAGGGCCCAGGGCCATGGCGTCAATGGCCCGCAGGCAATGGGAAAGGAGCGGCTCTGTCCAGGGCGAAAGGCCAGGGATTTCGTATCGGTCGCGCTCCGTTTCCGACAGCGGCGCGGAAAGCAGATAGGGTGCAGGCGCATCCAGGATGCTTTCATCGCCCGTTACTTTCACATACTGGGCAGTCATCCAGGGCAGAAACAGCTGATCATCGCTGATCCGGGTGCGCACGCCCATCCTTTCCGGATGCCACCAGTGCATCACGTCGCCCTCCTGAAACTGATGAGCGGCGCACAGGAGCAGATGCTCCCGAACAGCCTGGGGCTCCGTATGGAGCAGAGCCAGGCAATCCTGCAATTGATCCCGAAAGCCGATGGCCCCGCCGATCTGATAGGGTCCCATCCGGGCCATGAGGCGGGAAGCGCGCACCTGATAGGGAAGAACAAGATTCATCATCCAATTCACTTTTTCCTCATTGGAAAACAGGGTCATGGCGCTGAGCCGTTTGGACCAATCGGCGCGCACCCGGCGTGCGGTCTCCCCCGGGCCTTCCTCCCAGAAAGCAGTTCGCTGCCGCCGGGCCAGGGCTTCATCCGGCGCATACCCCAGGGCCAGGGGAACAAGAACCCGCTCCCGAACAGGCAGCGTGATTTCTAAAGTCAGCAGCCCCACGCTGCCCTGTCCCTGAGAATCCGAAAACAGCGCCGGGGGCAGGGCTTCTCCCCGCAGGCCAAAGGCGATCGGGGCGCAAAGAGACCGGCCCTGGCCGTCCTTCATCGCGGCCCAGGCCACGCCGGGCAAATCGCCCCCGCGGGCAAACACCATGTCTTCTTCTGCCAGGCAGCGGGTGGGCGCGGCATCTTCTCCCATGGCAAAGCGCCCCAGCCAGTAGAGCGTCGCCCGCTGCTCATGTTCACTGCGCAGGGACACCGCCCGGATGCCCATGGGCTGCTCCGGATGAGAAAACACGGCGGTTCGGAAGGCGATATCCTCCGTGCTGCCCCGGTATTCCGCCAGGCCGGGTTCATACGCAGCCGCGCCCCGGGTCAGGGGCCAGAAGCGGCCTTCCCCGTCCCGGAGATAGATTTCTTCGGAGGGCTCCCCCCGGTACACATCCGGGGCCAGGCGGGTCAGACGGCCCAGGCGGCTGTTTTCCGTGTAGGACATGAGGATGCCCGAATCACACAGCAGCGTGCCAAAAGAAGCGCCGCAGACCAGATGATGCCAGGGCACGGGAGGCGCAGCGGTGACCCAGAAAGCCCCTTCCCGGGTGCAGCCGCCATAGCCAAAAAAATTCGTCCATTCCTCTGGCATATCCGGGCGCGGAAGGAGCGCCTTGATTGCTTCCCCTTGGTGAAGAGGCGTCCGCAGGGCAGACAATTGCTCCTTCAGGCTTTGATTGGTTTTCAGCGCCAGTGCGCACAGGCTTTTCAGGGCGCTTTCCTCCCCGTCCCCACCCTGGCCGATATGCACGCCGCCCGGCGCGCCAAGGGTCTCCTTTTCCGGGCTTTCATCCAGGCAGCGGTTCAGTTGCTCCCGGAGGGGACGGCGGTATTCTTCTTCCGGAGGGCACAGAAACATGAGATCAAACTCCACCCCCTGCATACGCATCCAGGCATGGGCTTTCAGGGCATGGCGAATCAGCGCTGTGCCGCCCCCCGCTTGAAGCCTCACCAGCAGCACCGGCAGCTCACCGGACACACCAAAGGCCCACAGAGCCCGCCGGGGCGCCATTGGATAGAAAAACCGGTGGGGCTGATCCTCAAACAGCATCGCCCCCAGTATCTGCTGATACATGCCCATTTCCTGAACCGTCATGTGAAGCCGCCGTCCAATCACGCTTTCCCGGGCCGAAGCCAGCGAAAAGGCGGCCCGGGCCCGGGCGGCGGAAGGCTTCTGTTCCTCCAGGGCTTCGGGAGAAAAAGCGAACAGGGTCACGAAATACACCGTGGCATGGCTGTGGGCCGGAACGGAAAAGCTCACGGTCAGAGACAGGCAGGGGGCGATCACATCGCCGGTTCGCGTTTCCACCGTCTGGGCCAATTGCTCCGGCGCGGCATAGGAGCCCCCTCGTCCCAGGAAATTCGTTCTGTCTCCCTGCCGCCTGAGCAGCATCCCATCCCCCAGGGCTATGTGGCCCATGCAGGGGGCTGTCTCTCCTTCCTCTCGGGGCAGACGGCGGGCCAGCAGCCCATGCCTTCCCCAGGGCAATACCTGTACAGACAAATCCTGAAAATTAGAATGAGCCCGATCCGCCGCCTGGGGGCTCAGGGCCACTTCCAGAAAGGAAACAGCCCGCAGCGTTCTGTCCTCCGGACCAGGGTTTTCCGTCCGCAGGGAGGCAACGGCCATGCCTGTTAAGGGGTCCACGCAGCAGCGCAGGTTGACCAGCAGCCCTTCCCAAGCCGCGCCAAACACAGCCGCGCCGCTTTCAAACAGGGGTTTCCCCTCCGCCGCCGGGCGAAAGAAGCGCTCCGTGGTTTCCTCCTGCACATAGAATTGGGGCCCGGTCTGACTTCCGGCCTGGGGAAAAAAACGGGTCATTTGGATGCCCCGGTGACGCAGCATGCTTTGTCCGTTGGCGCTGATCACCCAGGCGGTGCCGCCGCCGGACAGGGCGTGGGCCTCCAAAGGCAGGCCGGGCTGGGGCCTCCGGGCCAGCTTTTCAGGAAGTGGCGAAGGGATTGGAGCATCTATTTCCGTTTTCCGCCGGGGCGGGGCGGCGGGGGCGCGCTCCATGAGCAGATCCCGATGGGCCTGGGCCATGGGCGGAGTCATAAAAGCCCGCACCAGCACATTGTCCATCAGGGCGTTGCAGGCGGCACAGAGGATCATTCCCTGATGATGGGCCATGTGGCTTTTGATGACTACGGGTTCCGCCCCGTTTCGGGTATAGTCCGCCGCTTCGAACAGGCCCTGCTCATCCTGCCAGCCCAGACGCTGCATCTGTTTCAGGTTCTCCGCCGCCGCCCAGGGAAAGAAGGGCAGGGCCAGCATGGAGGCGTAAGGCGCTGTCACGCTGCTGCCCGCCTCCGGGCTTTGGGCCAGAATGGGCAATCCAAAGGCGCGGTACTGATAATTCATGTCCAGGTCAAAGGCGGCGCACCCGCTTTCGCTGACGCCGAAGGGACGGGCGCTTCCTTCGCTCATCTGGGCCCGAACGGCGTTCAGGCAGCTTTCCCCCAGCAGCGTGCCGGGATACAGGGGCAAAAGCAATTGGGGCATCAGATATTCAAACAGGGTGCCGCTCCAGGAAAGAAGCGCAGGCCCGCCTCCGGCCCGGACGACGGCGCGGCCCAGGCGCGCCCAATGCCTGCGCTTTACCTGTCCCAGGATGATGGCCGTGAAGGATGTCAGCCGGGCTTCGCTGGCCAGGCGGTCGTAGTGCACGGCGGTGAGGCGGCCGGTATCCCCATTGCAGCCGATATGGAACAGCTGCTTCCTTTCATCGTACAGGGCCCTAAAATCCGCCTGCCGGGCCAGGGCATCCAGCCGGGCAGGCACGTTTCTTTTCTCTTCCGGGAATTCCCGTATATGCCTGCGGCAGATTTGGGCGCAGCAAAGCAGGCAGGCGGTCAGGTTGCCGGAATCCACAGTGGACACGAACCGGGGCGGCAGCGCAGACGCGTCCTTGAGATCATACCAGTTATAGCAATGGCCTTTCCATTTTTCCAGACTCTCTAAGGTACACAGGGTTTCATCAAGCCGGGCCGCCAATTGGGCAGAGGAAATAAAGCCCAGCTCCCGGGCCGCGCAGCAGGACAAAAGATACATCCCCGCGTTGGTGGGCGAAGTGCGCATGGCGGGACCCTTGAAGGGCTCCAGCTGCACGTTGTCCGGGGGCAGGAAGCGGGTGCCTTCGCTCACATGCATTTCAAAAAAGCGCCAGGTGTCCCGGGCGAGCTTCCGCACGTTTTCTTTTTGCTCTTTTGTCATGGGGCGATGAAGGCGCAAGGACGCGTTCATCCAGCCCATCAGCAGCGGGCCGGACACCCAGATCGTCCCAGGCAGAAGCCCCGGCCAAAATCCCCCTGGCCGGACCGAGAGCAGCAGCAGCGCTGTTCCTGCCCCGATATGGCACAAAAGGCTGCTAAGTGTTGGCTGGCCGCCGTCCGCTTGGGCTGCGGTGATCCAGGATAAAAGATGCCGATGGCTGACAAACTGCCGCCACAAGGCCCGTACTGCCGCGTCCAGCAGCGTATATCCTTTACCGGGCAGGAAAAGAAGCCTTGCGCCCATACCGCGAAGGGGCCAGGGCAGGCCCAGCAGAAACAGAGCCGGAGAAGAAAGCGCCGCGCCGGTGATCAGCAGCGCTGTCTGGGCCGCCGGAATGAGGGAGCGGCGCAGGTTATCCCAGATTTTATGGCGAGAAAGAAGGGACAGCCGCCTGTCCGCAAGGAAAGAAAGCAGCTGCCAATCTCCCCGGGTCCAGCGGTGGAGCCGGGCCTGCCAGCCGGATAAGGAAGCGGGATGGCCGTCATAGAGCACGATATCGTCCACCAGGGCGCTGCCCGCGGTTTCTCCCTCAATGAGGTCATGGCTCAAAAGCCGCCCCTCCGGCAGCCGGTTTTCCAATGCTTTCAGCCATGGGCCGGGGGCGTAAATCCCTTTGCCCACAAAGGAGCCTTTTCCAAAGATATCCTGGTACAGATCCTGCATGGAAAGGTGGTATGGGTCTGCACCGCCCCCACCCCCCAGCAGCCGCTGGATTTTGGTTTTCACCGTATCCGCCCCCACCGCCATGCGGGGCTGCACTACATGAACACGGCCTCTTTGCAGGGGATGGAGCATGGTGCCTACCAACTTATGCGCCTCGCCCGCAGGCAGGAAGGTGTCCGCGTCCAGGGTGATCACGAAAGCGTAACGGCCCTGCAGCTCCGCGGGCGTCAGGGACATATACAGAAACGTATCCCGGCATGTTTCCCCGGCAATCATCCGGTTCAGCGCCTCCAGCGCGCCCCGCTTCCGCTCTCTCCCGGTGAAGCGGCCCGCGCCCTGATCCCAGGTTCTGGCCCGGTGAAGATACAAAAACCGGCCCGCGCCCCTGCCGTTCAGAGCCTCAATGCTCAGCCGGGCGGCCAGCAGAATGCCGTCGTCCTGGGGCTGGGCTGCCTGATCGCTGTCGGCAAAATCGGCCAAAAGCATATATTCCAAGCAGGGGTCCGGATTGGCGGCTTGGAGCGCTGCCAGTTGCCGGGCCATCGCCATGGCCTGCTTTTCTCCCGTCAGCAGGCAGGGGATCACCACCAGGGTGCGCTGGCTTTCCCGGAGGGATCGAACATGGAGCCTGGGCAGCATCCGGGCGGGGAATATTCTGCGGAGCAAAGGAAAATACACCGCCCGCACAGCCTCCGAGGCGCAAAGCGGAATCAGCGGCCAGGTAAACCAGGGCGCGCCGAAAGAAACCCCCAGGCCCAGGAACAGGGCGGCGGAACAGTACAGGGGCAGCAAAAACAGGCCCGTCCGGTGGCGGCGGGCAAAAGCATATGTTTTCCATCCCAGGGCAGCGCCGATTTGGTCGGTCCGCTCAATCAAATAATACCCGGTCTCTCCCTCCGGCCCCTGTTTTCCCCGTGCCAGAGAAAGGGCAGCCTGCGCCACGCTGCTTTCATGCGCGTGATATTTTTCCGCCAGGCGGCACACCCGGCGAAGATAGTATTCTCTGCTGTCATGATCCATTTTGGGGTACGAAGCATCCTGCCGCAGCAAAGCCTCCACGGGACTCAGACGCCGGTTGACGGCATCATAGGGCAACCGCTCCGCCCGGCGCAGGGAGGCAATCAGCCTGCCCGCTTCCAATCCCCGGGCCGCTTCCTCCGCCTGGGCCTGGGCCAGGATATTTTCCCCCTGCACCCCCCGGCGGGCCAGCGCGTCCCGCAATCGGTTCAAAGCGCCGGGCTGCTCCAGCTGATCCAAATGCAGCATGGCCCGGGCCAACAGTTCCCTGTCCCCAGGCGCTTCCTGAACCGTGCCCCGGACAAAGGCTTCCGCCCATTCCCGGGCCTTTTTCACCATTTCCTTTTCTTGGACGCAGGCGTCCAGCAGGGGAACAAGGGCCTCCAGCAAGGCGCGCCTCAGGGCCAGGGGCAGTGCGTCCAATTCCGCCTGGGTGATTTCCTCTCCCTCCAGGCTCTCCCGAAGGCAGCGGACGAGGCCGGGAGCGGTGATTTCCTCCTCTGCCGCCGCCATGCGGGCCAGGGCCAGCAGCCTGGGTTCCCCGTCCCGGCCGGGCAGCGGGGGAAGGAAACGGGTTTCCCGGTTCAGGGCATCCGCCTGATTCAGCAGCTCCCCGGCATGCTCCAATATCCATTTCCCGGCAGGAGACACTTCTTCCCGCTCCATGGTCATAAGCGCCGACGCGGCCTCCCTGATCCGTTTTCTCAGCCCCCGGGGCGCCCGCAGGCGGTATGCTTTCCTGTTCCTGGTCTCCTCCATGCCTTGCCTCCATCCCAATTGTCATGAGCTTTCAGGATAGTGTGCGCGGCAAAGCGGAGGTTTATACTTGTTAAATTATTCTGGGGGAAACCATTCTTGGAGCCCAAAGAATGGTTTCCCCCAGACCCCTTTCCAAGAAAAGCTATTGCGGATAAAACATAAGTTTAAAATACAAGCTGGCTTCCACTGTTACAAATTGGGAAAAGTAAAAAGTCCAAAGTGCAAATGAGATCGATAGTTCCAGAGAGTGAAGCTTGAATTTGGAAACATAAACATCTGAACTCTGAAATCTGCAATCTGAACGCTTGTCCTACGCCACCAGCAGCGTCAGCACCGGAATCGTCAGGAAGCACAGCAGGGTGCTGACCAGCACGCAGTTAGCGGACAGTTCGGTTTCGCTGCGGTGCATTTCCGCCAGGTTCAGAATGATAGAAGCGCAGGGGGTGGCGGACAGGATGAGCACGCTGGCCTTGAACGCCCCGTCCAGCGGCAGAAGCGCCACCGCCCCATAGCAAAACAGCGGGAAAGCCAAAAGCTTTGCCAGGCTGATCACATACACGAAGGGCCGGGAGATAAGCCGCTTCACCGGGGACTGAGCCAGGCGGATACCCAGGATGATCATGCAAAGAGGCGTGGACATATTCCCCAGCAATTGCAGCGCACCCAAAGCCGCTTGGGGAATAAAGCGCCGGGCGGACGAAAAGAACAGGGGCATGGCGATATAGAACCCGATCATGGTGGGATTCACCAGGGCGGATTTGAGGCTCATGTATTTTTTATCCTTGGTGAGGCAGAACACGCCCATGGTAAACACCAGAATATTCATGGACACGCAGTAAATGGCGGAATAGCAGGCCGCCTCCGGGTGCTCCGGCAGCAAGGCGCTGATCACAGGCAACCCGAAAAAGCCCACGTTGCCCAGGGTGGAAGCAATGTTGAGAAGCCTGAACCGGGCGTCCTCCTGGCGGGAGCGGAACAGGAAATACAAAATCGCCATAAACGCGCTTTGCAGCACGATGGTCACCAGGAAAAACAGGGCCATGCCCCGCAGGGTCTCCCAGGAAAAATCCATGCTGATAAAAGCTGAAATATGCATACACGGGCCGCAGACATAAATCAGCACCGCCGACAGCGTGGGCAGATGCTGAGCCGAGGCCTTTTTCATTTTGCTGACCAGATAGCCCGGCGTGATATAAAACAGCGTCAAAAGCACCTGGGTCAGCGCCACCTGAAAGCTCATCCCATCCTTCCTCCTTCTGGAAGGATTATACCAAGCGTCGCTGAAAAGTCAATAGCACGGTTCTGTTCAGACGGAATCATTTGCAGAATATTTGAAGGCAATAGGCATTCGGGAATAGGCAATAGGGAAAGAGCGCAGAGAGCAGAGTACAGGGTGCAGAGAATATGGCCGGACACAAGGAGGAGAGCCAGACTTGATACAGCTAAAATATCTGTACTCTGAACTTTTCACTCTGAATTCTTTTCCTTAATACCTATTGCCTGTTGCCTATTGCCTGTTGCCTATTGCCCAAAGCACCTGAACGATTGCAATAGAAAGAAGCAACGTTTATTCTTGACAGGCTTTGCCGGATAAATTAAAATAGAAAGGAAGAAAAACCATTCCCGTCAAAGGAGCGAACATACCATGAAATGGCTCATCGCCTCGGACATCCACGGCTCGGCGCTGTATTGCCGGAAGCTCCTGGAGGCGTACCGCCGTGAGGAAGCGGACCGGCTGATTTTACTGGGCGATTTGCTGTACCACGGCCCCCGGAACGATTTGCCCGAGGAATATGCCCCCAAGCAGGTGATTGACATGCTCAACGCCCTGGCTAAGGATATTCTCTGCGTCCGGGGCAACTGCGAAGCCGAGGTGGATCAGATGGTCCTGTCCTTCCCGGTGCTGGCGGATTACGCGCTGATGCCCCTGGGAAGCCGCCTGATGTTCATCACTCACGGCCATGTATACAATAATGGCCATCTGCCGCCCATGCATCCCGGGGATATCCTGCTTCACGGCCACACCCATGTGCCCGCCTGCGAAGCTTATTCCACCCACCTGTACCTGAATCCCGGCTCCGTGTCCATTCCCAAGGAGGGCAGTCCCCGGGGCTACATGACCTTGGAAAAGGAAGAGTTTAACTGGAAAACGCTGGATGGTGAAGGCTGGAAAAGCATGGCTTTATAAAGTGAGGAGTTGAAATTTGCGCAAACCATGAATTTCTCATTCCTCCTGATTGAAAGCGATATTCCAATGATAACACCTGAATCCCAGCACAGAATTTACAATCCGCCCCGCACGAAAGGGAAAACGCTGATCGTTTGATAAGCGAAGGACATCCCCAAAGGAGGAAACCAAGATGCGCTCTTCGTTCCGGTACTCATTGCGGCGTTTGCCGCCGCTGATGCTGATAGGCTGCCTGCTGCTGGGCTTATGGCCCGCTTCGGCCCTGGGAGAGGCGCCCGGCTCCACCCTGCTTCGCAGCCTGACCCACAACTGCCCCAATACCGGCGTTATGCTGCCCGCCCAATTCAGCCCCTATGAAACCACGTATCTGCTCACCGTGGCCAGTTGGGTTTCCCGGCCCACCTTTACCCCCGTGGCCATGGACCCCAGCGCCGTGATCCGGGTCAACGGCCAAATCGTGCGCAGCGGGGACACCAGCCCGGTGATCCCCATGACTGACCAGCCTCAGGCCGTGCAGATCACCGTTACCAATTCGAGCGGAGGCTCCACCACTTATACCATCTTTCTCCAACGCAGGCCCAGCGAGCGGCGCACCCGGGTGTCCGCCGGATACATTCAAAACATTTATTTGAAGGGCACCACCTGGCGCCTGGACGCGGACCTGGTGAGCGTAAAATACAGCGGGGCGGATTACACCAGCGGCAACCTGTCCACCTTCACCAACGGCGGCGTGGACTCCTATGATTACGAAATCGACCCCAACTGCATCTTCTACTACGGCACCAAGGCCAACTGCTACCGGGCCAATAACGTGACCACCTTTATCAACAATTATCTCCAGTACGGCTCCTCTCTGTACACCATCGTGTATATCGAAAGCAAGATTGTGGCCATGTTCCCCTACGGGGCGGATTACTGACCGGCGCAAAAAAAGACGAACCGGAGGCTTTTGCTTCCGGCTCGTTTTTTTGTCATTTTTCAAAACGAGAAAACCAGTGGATAGGCAATAGAAATGCCCGTCATTTTCCTGCCTGACAAGGCATAAAGATCCGTGTTATTCGAATCAACGCAGGCCTTTACGTTGGAGAAGCCGCAATCGGTGAATGGTCTGCCGACCAAGGACAATTGGATAAGTACACGCGATCAAAAGAAGATGTAAATTGCGAAAGTGGCATATCTCCGCATAGTTCACCTTTTGTTTCGTTTAAGTGGGTAATCAAAACTGCCGCAGTGGCCTCCGGAAGCACAGCGCGCGTTCTTTCCAGATCCGATTGAACCCGTGAGAGTGCTGCTTTTCCGTCAAAATAGCCATAACGAAGGAATTGCTGATGAGGGTTGGGGATATTGGTATGATCCTCCATCGTTGGATTGATTTTTTCACGCGGACATTCAGTGAGCAGTGTTCCAGCTCCATGGCGGGTATAATAAGAGCGTGTCACATAAAGGATTTCTGTTTGCACATTTTCTGGAAGCGCTGCAATGCGTTGAGCGCTGATCAGGGAAGTAGTATGGCTGGGGGTGAGATGAGGAAAGTCCTTTGCATTGTCCTGATCCAGCGCCAAGCCTTGACCTGTCTCAAAGATCAAAGCCGAATAGAGCGATCCCAGCTGAATCCAATCCGAACAGCTTTCCGTATTCTCGATCATTTCCTTTAGATCCCGCCAGGCTGCAATCAGTACGCCTTCGTCATGAAGCAGTGTCAGCCATTTTTCT
>CAMOUF010000242.1 GCA_946626395.1 uncultured Clostridia bacterium | reverse complement strand
TCTCTCCCCGCTGTTCTACAAAACCGCGCAGGACAACGCTGAAACCACCACCGAGGAGGGCGGCGCGCAATGAAAAAGAATCATAAGAAGCTGTGGAAAGTTTTAACGATCGTGTTCGCTGCCATCCTGGTATTCTGCATCGTGGCGGACGTGGTGACCAATTATTTCTTTACTTCCGTGAACGCCTTCCTGCTGGCTGACACCTACAAGATCGTGGACGACGGCGGGAGCGGCGACACAGATTACTTCCCCGACGAATGGGACGGCTACGACGAATGGTTCTCCTACTATGAAGAAGACCTGTGCGCCCGCACCGAAGCCGAAGGCGCGGTGCTGCTGAAAAACGAAAACGCCGCCCTGCCCCTGGGCGACGGCGCGAAGGTGAGCCTGTTCTCCCACTCCAGCGTGGAAATGATTTACGGCGGCACGGGCTCCGGCTCCGTGAACACCTCCACCGCCCCCAACCTGCGCAAGGCCCTGGAAAGCGCGGGGGCGGAAATCAACACCACCCTGTGGAGCTTCTATAACACCGGCAACGGCGCCTCCTACAAGCGCAAGGTGCCTGCCCTGAGCTCCTGCGCCGCCAAGGGCGACTATTCCATCAACGATGTGCCCTGGAGCCTGATCGAAAAAGAAACGGGCCTCACCGATACCTTCGCTTCCTTCGGCGACGCGGCCATCTTCGTGCTGGCCCGCTCCGGCGGCGAGGGCCTGGACCTGGCCATGACCGCCTGCACTGACGAAGGCACAAATGGCGACTACCTGGCCCTGTCCACCAATGAAAAGGACACCCTGAAAGCCCTGAAGGCCCTCAAGGACAGCGGCACCTTCAAAAAGATCGTGGTGCTGCTCAACTCCTCCAACGCCGTCAACTGCGCTTTCCTGGACGATCCTGCATACGGCATTGACGCGGCCCTGTGGATCGGCGGCGTGGGCGCTTACGGCAATAACGCCGTGGCGGGCATCCTCACCGGCAGCATCAACCCCTCCGGCCGCCTGGTGGACACCTACCTTAAGGACAACGCCTACAACCCCTCCCTGGTCAACTTCGCCGACTGCACCTATCCCAACGCGGCGGAAATGGGCCTGACCGAAACCAACGACGATTTGCAGACCAACGTGAATTACGTGGTCTATCAGGAAGGCATCTATGTGGGCTACAAATACTTTGAAACCCGCTATGAAGACAAGGTCATGGGCACTGGCAACCCCGGCGATTACGACTATGCCGCCCAGGTGTACCGCACCTTCGGCTACGGCCAGAGCTATACTGAATTTGCTTACAGCGATTTCAAGGTGACTGAGAATAACGACCGCTTCACCGTGTCCGTGGCCGTGACCAACAAGGGCGCCGTGCCCGGCAAGCACGTGGTGGAAATCTTCATGCAGAAGCCCTACACCGACTATGACAGGCAGCACGGCATTGAAAAGGCCGCCGTGGAGCTGGCGGGCTTTGCCAAGACCAAGCAATTGAACCCCAACCAGAGCGAAATCGTGACCATCGACGTGCCCAAGGAACTGATGAAATCCTACGACGCCAACGGCGCGGGCACCTACATCGTGGACGCGGGCGACTATTACCTGACCGTGGGCACCGACGCCCATAACGCCGTCAACAACATCCTGGCCGCCAAGAAATACACCGTGGAAAACGGCATGGACGAAGCGGGCAATGCCGCCCTGACCTTCAAATACACCCAGAAGGATCAGGACAATAAGACCTATTCCGTGTCCGCCGCCACCGGCAAGGCCATCGGCAACCTGTTTGACAGCGCGGACCTGAACCGCTACGCCGCCAGCGAAACCAAGGTGACCTACCTGAGCCGCAAAGACTGGACTGGCACCTATCCCACCGCCACCACCGTGGTGCGCGTCACCGCCCAGATGGCCAAGGACATTGCCAATGAATATGTGCCGCAGACCAAAGATGAAAATGGCAATCCCTACGTGATGCCCACCTACAACGCCAACAACGGCATGACCCTGGCCATGATGATGGGTCTTTCCTACGACGATCCCGCCTGGGAAAAGCTGCTGGACCAGATGAGCTTTGCCGAGCAGGAAGACATCGTGATCAACGCCTTCCATAACACCAAGGCCGCCAACTCCATTTCCAAGCCCGCCACCGTGGAAACCAACGGCCCCCAGGGCATCACGGACAGCTTCTTCGGCGGCAAGAAATCCGGCCCCGCCTATCCCGCCGAGGTGATCATGGCTGCCACCTGGAACCGGGACATCATGACCGAGCTGGGCGGCAACATCGGCACCCAGGGCTTAAAGACCCACACCAACGGCGTTTACGCCCCCGCGGCCAACATTCACCGCAACGCATACTGCGGCCGCAACTATGAATACTTCTCCGAGGACGCTTTCCTCTCCGGCGCCATGATGGCCCCCGAAATCAAAGCCATTCAGGACAAGGGCGTGTACGTGTTCATGAAGCACTTTGCCCTGAACGATCAGGAAACCCACCGCGCCGGCGTGATGGTGTGGGCCAACGAGCAGGCCATCCGCGAAGCCTACCTGGCTGCTTACGCGCCTTCTGTCACCGAAAGCCACGCCAAGGGCGCCATGACCATCATGAACCGCATCGGCACCGAATGGGGCGGCGCGTGCCGCAGCCTGCTGACCGACCTGCTGCGCGGCGAGTGGGGCTTTGACGGCATCGTGATCACCGACTATTCCTCCAACTCCAACTTCACCGTACAGACCCAGGGTCTGGAGGGCGGCGCAGACCTGTGGGACGGCTTCAGGGCCTCCGACATTTCCGACAAGCAGAACGATCCCTATATCGCCAATCTGCTGCGCCAGGCCATTCACCGTATCCTGTACGTGCAGGTGAATTCCTCCGCCATGAACGGCATCTCCTCCACCGCCCGGGTGGTGCCCATCACCACCTGGTGGCAGATGACCGAATACTGCGCCACCGCCTTCTTCGGCGTGCTCACCGCCGTGTCCGCCGTTATGTGGATCATGAGCAAAAAGAAAGAAAAGAAAAACGCATAAAAAATAGCTCAATGCAAATGTTTGTGGGGGGAACCTCTCTTTGGATACCAAAGAG
>CAMOUF010000241.1 GCA_946626395.1 uncultured Clostridia bacterium | reverse complement strand
GCCATCAAGTATCAGCTGATTCAGCACCGTCTGCTGGAGCCCGAAGGAAGCGAACCGGACTTCACCCGCGGCACCCTGGAGGGCGACATCGCTCCCGGCGAAATCACCTTCTACCGTCTCCAGTGCGACAGCGAAGGCAACCTTCGCTCCTACATCGCTGAGGGCGAAGTGCTGCCCGTGGCCACCACCTCTTTCGGCGGCATCGGCGTGTTCGCCATCCACGAAATGGGCCGCTTCTATCGCCACGTGCTGATCCAGAAGCGCTATCCCCATCATGGCGCCGTGGCTTTCGGCCATCACGGCAAGGCCCTGTTCGAGGTGTTCAAGTTCCTGGGCGTGAAGGATATCGCCTATAACCAGCCCAAGACCCTGCCCTATCCCACCGAAAATCCCTGGGGCTGATAATTCAAGTGAGGAGTGAGGAAGCAGGAGTGAGGAGTTGAAAACGGGTATTTCCTCATTTCCTGGCTTCTCGTTCTCCAATAATTGAGAAAAAAACGAAGTCCCGCGGTTTTTACGCCGCGGGGCTTTTCCTTCGGGGTGAAAAAAGCGCCTGGCCGGGTTTGTCCGGTCAGGCGCGGAAGCATGGCGGCGTGAAGCTTTTGAAAATCAGCGTTTGATGTCGTAATTCATATTCATCAGGTTGCGGATGGTGTTCACGTCGTCGGTGATGTTGGCGTCGCCGTGGATGGTATGCTTGATCACGGAGGAGGCCACGGCGAAGTTCAGCAGATCCATGGGCTTATAATCGTTCATCATGGCATAAATGAGGCCGCTGGCGAAGGCATCGCCGCCGCCCACCCGGTCCAGGATAGTGAAGGTGAACAGCTTGCTTTCAAAGGTGTGGCCGTCGTACCACATGAAGGCTTTCAGGCTGTTTTCAGAGCCGGAATGGGCATAGCGTACATGCCGGGCGATGCACTTTAAGTTGGGCCAGCGCTCCATAAACGCCTGGAACACCTCGTCCTGCTGCTCATAGGAGGGCTGCAGCGGCACGCCGTCCTTTACGTCGCCCTTGCTGTGGTCGTTTTCGTCCTTCCACACGTGGTAGGGCTCAATGCCCAGCAACACGTCCACATAGGGCAGGCATTCGGTGCAGAAGTCCCTTGCCTCCTCCCAGGTCCACAGGGTGGAGCGGAAGTTGCCGTCAAAGGATACCGTCAGGCCCAGGTCCTTGGCGGCCTTGAGCATATTCATGGTCAGCTCCCGACAGTTGGGGGCCAGGGCCGGAGTGATGCCGGAGAGGTGCAGCCAGTTGAAATCCTGCAGCAGTCCTTTCAGGTCATAGCCGGAAAAATCGTATTCCGTCAGAGCGGAATGCTTGCGGTCGTAAATCACCTTGCTGGGCCGGATGCCAAAGCCCGTTTCCAGGTAATAGGTGCCCAGGCGGTGAGTGGGCGTCTGCTCGGGGGTGGACAGGATGACGGGGGTGCAGTGCACGTCGCTGGAGCGCAGGGCGCGGATGGCGCTCTTGCCCAGGGAGTTGTCGGGCACCACGGTAAAGAAGGTGCTGTCGATGCCCAGGCTGGCCAGGGCCAGGGCGATGTTGGCCTCGCTGCCGCCATAGGAGGCTTCAAAGGAATTGGTCATGCGGATCTTGTCGTAGTTGGGCGGGGTCAGCCGCAGCATGATTTCGCCCATGGTGATGAATTTGGGCCCTGCGGCCTGGTCTTTCAGCAACGGATTTCCGTGGATCATAGGGTGGCCTCCTTTTTTAGTTCTAAGTTCCAAGTTTTAAGTGCCAAGTATATACTGATCAATTCAAAGAAGCTTATAAAAATACGCTGTAAGGAATGGACAAAGGGTAGGGGCGGATATCATCCGCCTGTAAAAGTGGGCATTACAAACGTTGGAAAACAAAGTACAAGAAATGATAATCTCAGGCGGGCGGATCATATCCGCCCCTACTTTTTTTCTTCCAACCATCGTATCAATAGGAATCATTTTGAATTGATCAAAATTCTCCTATGTTCCAAGTTTCAAGCATTCATGATCAGCATACCATTCTGTTTTGAACAAAATCAGCTTAGAACTTGGAACTGAGCACTTAGAACTTTTTCGTTCATCTCACTTTTGCCCGCAGGGGCAGCGTCACCGCGTAACACACGGCGGCGCACAGCACGATGGCCGCGCCTGCCCCTGTGTTTTCCAGATAATAAGACGCCACCAGCCCCGCCACCCCGCAGAACAGGCCGATGAGCACGCTGAACAGGGCGTGCTGCCAGGCGGTGCGGGAGATGTTCCGGGCCGCGGCGGCGGGCAGGATCAGCAGCGCGTTGATCAGCAGCACCCCCACCCATCGGATGGACAGCATCACCACCACCGCCACCAGGGACACAAAGGCGTATTCCACCCATTTGGTGCTGACTCCCCGGCTCTGGGCCAGGGCGGGGTTCACGGCGGTGAGCAGCAATTTATTGTACAGCAGCGCCCAGGCCCCTACTCCCAGAGGCAGCGCCAGCAGCAGCCACAGCAAATCTCCCTCCGGCACGGACACGATGTCCCCCGCCAGCAGGGAGGAATATTTGGCAAAGCTGCCGTTGCGGGACAGAATCAGCAGGCCCGCCGCAATGCCCGTGGAGGAAAACACGCTGATGATGGTATCGGCGGAAGCGCCGCCGGTGCGGTTGATGCGGGAAATCATCACGGCCCACAGGACGCCAAAAACGATCATGCTGATCAATTGGTTCTGAATGCCCAGCAGCATCCCCAGCCCTACCCCCGCCAGGGCGCTATGGCCCAGGGCGTCGGAAAAAAAGGCCATGCGTCGGTTCACCGCCATGGTGCCCAGCAGCGCCAGCAGGGGCGTTAAAAGCAAAATCGCCAGCAGGCCCCGCTTCATAAAATCCAATTCAAAGCATTCAAAGGGAAGAATCGCGTCCATCACGCCATAGAGGGTGGACAAATCATTCACCGCTTTCCTATCTCCATTTTACCCGGGGCATCTCCGGTACGGCGTTTTGCAGCGATTTTTTGGAGTTCACCTGCACCGGATGCCCGCACAAAAGCAGCATGGGCAAATCGCTCTTGCTGTCGCCGTAAGCGAAGGAGCCCTGCCAGTCCGGCAAAAGGCCGTTTTCCTCCAGCCAGGCGCGCACCCGCCGGGACTTTTCCTCCCCCTTGCAGTTGCCTGTCACCGTGCCGTCCTGTGCCACCTGGGAAGCCAGCAGGGCGTCGAAGCCCAGCGCCTGTGCCACGTACCGCATATAGTTTTCCGTGGACGCCGTTACCAGCACCAGCTTTTTTCCCTCCGCCCGGTGCTCTTCCAATTGTTTCCTGCCCGCCCCATACACCTTGGGCAGCAGATCCGTTGTCACGAATTCCTGATCCATCCGGTCCAGGTAATCCTGCTTATACCGCTGCCTGAACCGCATGGCTGCTGTTTTGGAATCCGCCGCGCTTTTGCGCCCCAGGCCATACAGCATCGCCGCGCGCAAGGCGATCATATATTCTTTATCGTTCACCAGCCCCTTCCGCCGGGTAAAGCGAAGATACAGCGCGATGCTGTCCCCGGGGATCAGGGTGCCGTCAAAATCAAACAATGCCAGCTGAACGGGCTTCTTTTGTTGCTCCATTTCGCCGCCTCCCGTCCTGCTCATGGTATCACGCCCCCTCCCGGAATGTCAAGTATGGGAAAGCGCATTCTTTTTATGCTTCCGTCAGTAAGTCCCTGACGATCACGGAGGCCATCATCAGGCCCATCACGGAGGGCACGAAGGCCACGCTGCCGGGGGTGGCCCGGCGGGAGGAGCCGGGAGCGGGATGTTCCCCCGGCGCTTCCTCTGTCCGGGGAGAAAGGGCGGGCTCCGTAGAATATACCACCCGCAGGGACGGAATGCCCCGCCTGCGCAGCTCCCGCCGCATCACCCGGGCCAGGGGGCAATTCTCTGTTTCATAAATATCCCCCAGCCGCAGCTGGAAGGGGTCCAGCCGGTTGCCCGCCCCCATGGCGCTGATGATGGGCACGCCCAAATCATAGGCGCGCTGGATCAAATCCAGCTTTGCCGCCACGGTGTCGATGGCGTCGGCGATATAATCATATTGGGATAAATCCACCCGATCAGCTTCCTGGGGCAGATAGAACAGCTTATGGCCGTGAATGTGCGCCTGGGGGTTGATGTCCTTGAGACGCTCTTCCATCACGTCCACCTTGTCCCGGCCCACGGTACTGTGCAGGGCGATCAGCTGCCGGTTCAGGTTGGACAGGGCCACCTGGTCGTTGTCAAAAAAGTCCAGGCTCCCCACGCCGCTGCGTACCAGGGCTTCGGCGATATAGCCGCCCACGCCGCCGATCCCGAACAGCGCCACCCTGGCGCGGCTCAGCTTATCCAGCCCCTCCTGACCGATCAAAAGCGCCGTGCGCGCAAACTGCTCCATATCCTGCCCTCCACAATTTATTGCATCTCTTTCATTATAAAATGATCCGCGCATCCCGTCAAGAATGGCAAGCGGGAGAAAAATAATCCCCTGATCGGCAGGATTCTGCCGCCTCGGGAAAGAATACAATAAAAGAACAAAACGAACCGAGGGGGCTGGAAGGTTGATTCCATTTTCGCAGAAGCGTTTTCGAAATGAGCGGGTGGTGGCTTACGCGGAGATCGTGCTGGGATGCGTGATCGGCGGGCTGGCCTACCCTTTGTTTTTGGTGCCCAATAACATTGCGCCGGGTGGCCTGACGGGCATCGCTACCATTTTCAATTATATCTGGGGCTGGCCCGTGGGCGTCACCAGCATGCTGCTGAACCTGCCCCTGTTTCTGCTGGGGTTTAAGGCCATGGGCCGGGTGTTCGTGCTTCGGTCGCTGGTGGCCACGATTCTTTTTTCCGCCTGCATCGACCTGTTTCAGCTGCCGCCGCTGACGGACGATATCCTGCTGGGCAGCGTGTACGGGGCCCTGGTGCTGGGGGTGGGCCTGGGGCTGATCATGCGCGGCGGGGCCACCACGGGGGGATCGGACATGGTGGCCCGGATGGTACACCATCGGTTTCCGCTGGTCACGGTGGGCGCGTTTCTGTTTATGCTGGACTGCGCGGTGATTCTGTGCGCCGCCTTCACCATGAGCGCCCGGGCCGCCCTGTACGCCCTGATCTGCATTTTCGTGAATGCCAAGGCGGTGGACCTGGTGCTGGCGGGCTTTGGCTCCGCCAAGGCCTGCTTCATCATCACCAACCGGGGCCAGGCCATTTCTCAGCGCATCATGGCGGAATTGGACCGGGGCGCCACGGTGCTGAACGCCACCGGCGCGTACAGCGGCGAAGGACGTACTTTGCTCATCAGTGTGGTCACGCAAATGGAGGTCATTCCCCTGAAACGGATCGTTCGCCAGGAAGATGAAAAAGCTTTTATGTTCATAACCGACACCCACGAAACCCTGGGCGAGGGCTTCAACGCCCTAAACGGGGATTGATCGGGGCCTTGGCTGATTCTCGGAAACGAATCTGTTTTTCGTTTGCAGAGTGCTTTCAATCACCAGGCAATAGGCATCAGGCAATAGGCAATAGGCAATAGTAGAAAGAGTGCAGTGTGCAGGTTTCAGAGTACAGAGAATATAGACAGACACAAACAACGCATCCAGACTTGGAACGGCAAAAATATCTGAATTCTGAACTCATCACTCTG
>CAMOUF010000240.1 GCA_946626395.1 uncultured Clostridia bacterium | reverse complement strand
TGTCGTTGCGTTTTTCCCTGCCATCATCCGTTCCCCGGTCATTGCAAAATTGCCCATTTCTTTCACCGGGCCAAAGCGGTTTTTCTCCCCCCGGCGCAGCCGGTATTCGTGCTGATGGTCACCCTCGAAATACAGCACCACGTCCACCATGTGCTCTAAAATCCTCGGCCCGGCCAGGGCCCCTTCCTTGGTCACATGGCCCACCAGGAAAATGGCGCAGCCCTCGGTTTTCGCGTAGCGCATGAGCAGGCTGGCGCTTTCCCTGACCTGGCTCACGCTGCCGGGGGCGCTGCCCATCTCCGGGCGGTACATGGTCTGGATGGAGTCGATCACGCAGAACTCCGGGGCCACCGCCCGCAGCTTTTCCTCCACCTGGTCCATGGCGTTTTCGGTGAGCACCATCATGGCGCTGTCCGCCACCCCCAGGCGCTGGGCCCGCAGCTTGATCTGCCGGGCGCTTTCCTCGCCGCTGACATACAGCACCCGCTTGCCCGCCCGGCACAAATGATGGCACACCTGCAAAAGCAGCGTGGATTTGCCGATGCCGGGGTCGCCCCCCACCAGCATCAGCGACCCTTCCACGATGCCGCCCCCCAGCACCCGGTCCAATTCCGGCAGGCCGGAGGACACATACACCTGCTCCCCGGTTTCAATGTCCCGCATGGCGGCGGCCTGGCTGCCGGTGCCGCCCCGCTGCTTGTACGCCTTGGGCGCGGCCTCCTCCGGCGCGGGCATGATTTCCTCCATGGTGTTCCAGGCCCCGCACTCCGGGCATTTGCCCATCCACCGGGGGTTTTCATAGCCGCAGGCTGTGCACTGATAGCTTGTTTTTTTCTTTGGCATTGGATCAAATCTTCCTTTTCTTCAATCGGCCCTCCAGGAGGAAAAAAGCGAAAGCGTCCGTTTCCTTCCTCCTTTGATTCGCTTTACCGGTAATACCAGCTTTCCCTTTCCTCGTCGGTTGGCGCGGGCCTGCCGTCGTCCCGGTCGGCAATGCGCTCCCGCACATAATTGACCCAGTCCCCCACCGTGCGCAAATCGGGAATGCGCTCGTCCTCCATTTCGATGCGGAACGCCTTTTCACAGGCGATGGCGGCGCTGGCCATTTCCTGATATTTGAAAGAGGCCGTGCTGGCGGATAAGGTCAGCGTGTCTCCCGGCGCGCCCAGGATATCGCCCAAAATCTGCGTCACCGTTTGGCTTACGTTACCCATGGAGCGCCTCCTTTTCAATCAGCGGGCTGACCGCTCCTTCCGAAAACACTGCCAGATGATGCAGGGCCCGGGTGCAGGCCACATATAACAGGCGTCTGTCCTCCGGGGCGGCGTAATGGGCTGCATCGCAGTCCAGCAGCAGCACAGCGTCAAACTCCAGCCCCTTGGACAGGCTCAGCGGCACCAGGAACACATCGCCCAGTTCCGGGTTTCTGCCCAGGATGGGGAGCGATATTTCCCCCGCCAGCTTTTCTTTCCAGCCTTCCGCGTCCCGGCGGGTTTTGGTGATCAGCGCAATGGACTGATAACCTTTGGCCCGGCAGGCGGCTATCTCTCCTATCAATAGTTCGTTCGTCAATATCTTCGGCGCGTCGCCGGAGCGGTTCAAGCTGTCGATTTTTACATGAGGAAGAAATTGCAGTGAAAAATCCAAAATTTCCTTGGTGCAGCGGAAGGACTTGGTCAATTCCAGCAGGGCGCTGGATTTCCGGTTCAGGATGCGGGCCGCCTCCTCATAGAGGGAAAGATCGGCGTTCCGGTCCAGGGATTGATGAATATCCCCCACCACCGTGAACCGCGCCTTGGGAAACAGCAGGTTCAGCACGGCATAGTCCATGGGGCTGTAATCCTGGGCTTCATCCACCACCACCTGCCGGATATCGCCCTGGGCCGCGCCAAAGGTCAGCTTCATGCGCAGATAGGCCATGGCGGCGGCATCCTCCAGGGGCACCGCTCCGCCGGGCAGGGGCGCAAAGGACAGCCCCGCCGGGATATCAAGGCCCTGTCCCAGGCGGGATAAAAGCCCCTGATCATGGAGCAAATCGCTGTACAGCCTGGGAACATTCAGCCGGGTGATCCGGCGCATCCGCCGGGCCAGAACGCCGCTTTCCCAAATGGCGCAGCCCCGGGCATATTCTTCCCCGTGGCCCAGGCGGAAGGCCATCATCCGCAATTCATCGAACCGGGCGGGCCGCAGGGCGTGAACCCGCTCCCACAAATTGGTTTCCAGATGACGCAGCCTGACGGCCAAGGGGAAGCCGCTGCCCAGGTCCTTGGCCCGGCGGCGCAATTCCTGCCGGGAAACCAGGGCCTGGCCCCCATAGCTCAAATCCTCATAAGGCAGCAATTCCGGCAGGACTTCGGCATACCGGTCCAGCAGGGTCATAAAAGCACCGCTGGTTTTGAAGGCCAGTGCGGCCCTGTCGGGCTGCTTTTCGGGATCGCACAGGGTTTCCCAGCGCTCGGCCCGGGACTGAACAGGCGCGCCCAGCGCCTCCTCCAGCAATTGCTCCAGGGTGGAGGTGGATACGTTGCTCTCCCCCAGCTCCGGCAAAACGGAGCTGATGTATTTTTCAAACACCGTGTTGGGCGACAGGATCAGGATATTATGGGCCTTCAGGGGATTCTTTAAGCCCTCGTACATCAGATACGCCGCCCGGTGCATGGCGATGGAGGTTTTGCCGCTGCCCGCCGCCCCCTGCACCATCAGCAGGTCATGCTCCTCGTCCCGGATGGCCACGTCCTGATCCTTCTGAATGGTTTCCACGATGGACTTCATTTGGGCGGAAGCGTTCTGGGCCAGCAGGCGGCGCAGGAAGGAATCCTGAATCACGGTGTCCGCGTCAAAAAAGCCGATCAATTCCCTGCCCTGGATTTCATACTGCCGCTTGAGCAGCAGATCGCAGGTGATTTTCCCCATGGGCGCCTGATAAAAGGCCGGGCCCACCCCGAACCGGTAAAACACGCTGGCCATGGGCGCGCGCCAATCGTGGACCAGCAGTTCTTCCTTCCGGTCGTCCCACAGGGAACGGCGGCCGATATACACCCTTTCCTCCGGCTCATCCTCCTCAAAGCGCAGGTCGATGCGGGCAAAGTAAGGGGAAAACGACATTTTTTCCAGCGCGGCGATTTCCCGCAGGGTGGATTCGTGATCCTTTTCCTCCTCCGCCGCATTCTGAAATTCCTGGCTCAAATGCACCAAATCCTCAAACCGGTGCGCCGCCCACAGGTTGCGAAGCAGAGGCTCCTGGCGTTCGGTAAACTCATCCCGCCGGGTGTCGGTGAGCCCCGCCATCTGCTTTTCGCTTGCGGCCCGGGCCGCTAAAAGGCGGGCGTCCAGCAGCCCCAGGATCATGGACAGATGCTCCCGTTCCGCCTGCCGCTCCGGGTGAATGGTCTGTTCCATAGCATATGCTCCTTGCTTATGTCACGATTTGATCAGCGGTTATAGCGTACTATACTTGCGGAAGAAATTCAAGACTTGTATTTTATTCCAACGCATGATATAATGAAACCAATCAAACGAAAGAACGAATAGTATTGTGAAGCGGTCATTTCATCTTTATTCAGCGCTTCGCCTGCGCTGATATATTTCTGCTGAAAATGAAAAAGGAGGGGTAATGAAGATGATCGATTTTTATCAGATTCGCAGTCCGCTGTCCCAGGTGACGGAGGAGCGCATGACTCAATACATCCGCGCCCTGCGGGAAGCAATGGGAGAAGAACTGAGGCGGGGGGAGCTCAGCCAGTATTTGCAGGATGAATTCGCGCTGCTCTACGTGGCTTCCGGCGGCAGCGAAGGCTATTTCCTGGAAATCTTCCCGCGCCTGAAAGCCCGCCATTGCTATATCCTCACCAGCGGCGAATCCAATTCCCTGGCGGCGTCCATGGAAATCCTGGCGTATTTGAACCGCCACGGCGGCAGCGGCGAAATCCTCCACGGGGATATTGCCCAGGTGGCCAGCCAAATCCGCGTGCTGCGAAACGCCCATCGGGGCCTGGCCGCCCTGCGCGGCAAAGCCTTGGGCTGCATCGGCCAGCCCTCCGACTGGCTCATCTCCAGCGATTACGACGCCGACGCGGTGAAGGCCAAGCTGGGGCTGGACTTTTTGTCCATTTCAATGGAAGAACTGCTTTCCCAAATCGCCCGCAAAAGCTATCAGGAAAACGAATATACCCTGCTTTTTAAGCAGCAATCCTTTGATAAAAATGAAATCGAAAAGGCCCTGTACGTCTACGGCGCTTTCCAGCGGCTGGTGGATCAGTACCAGCTGCTGGGCGTATCCGTGCGCTGCTTTGACCTGTTGGATTCCGTCCATACCACCGGCTGCCTGGGCCTGTCCATTCTCAACAGCCTGGGCGTTTACGGGGGCTGCGAGGGCGATATGCCCACCCTGCTTTCCATGGCCGTGCTGGGCAGCGTCACCGGGGAACCCATGTTCATGTGCAATCCCAGCCGGTTTGACACCAGGGCGGGCCACGCCACCTTCGCCCATTGCACTGTGCCCACCACGATGCTCAAGGACTTCTGCCTGAACACGCATTTTGAATCCGGCATCGGCGTGGCAGTGCAGGGAACCTTCCAGGAGGGCGACTGCACCCTGTTCAAATGTTCGGGCGATTTATCCCGCTTTTATGCCCAGGAAGGGGCCGTATGCCCCGCGCCCTTCAGCGATATGCTGTGCAGGACCCAGATCCAGGTGGCCTTAAACGATTTTTCTTACTTCCTCACCAACCCCATCAGCAATCATCACGTTATCTGCCGGGGCAGGCACGCCCAGGAAGCCGAAGCCTTTTTCCGCCTGCTGAACCGCTGAATTGCGGAAAGGCTTTCAGTTATTAGGCAATAGGCATTAGGCAATAGGTAATAGGAGAAAAGAGAATCCAGATTGAAGCGTTCAGAGTTTAGATATTCTTGTCGTTCCAAGTCTGGCTTCGTTTCTTGTGTGCGTTATATTCTCAGCGCTCTGAACTCTGCACTCTATCATCTATTGCCTATTGCCTGCTGCCTGCCGCCTCACCATCCGACCCGTGAAAAACTAACAATTTCCTCTTGAAAATATCAGGAAGATATGCTATACTTTTTCTACCTGGAAAAATTTCAAAGGAGGTTTCTCTATCATGAAGAAACTGGTCGCTCTCGTTCTGTTTGCCGCTCTGCTGCTCACCAGCACCGGCGCGCTGGCCGACATCGTGATCTGCCAGAACAAGGTGGAAATCACTGCCGCGATGCAGGATTACGCCAAGCTGTACACCGAAAAGACCGGCGTGGACGTGAAGGTCATCACCGGCGGCGGCTCTTCTGACTACAACACCGTGCTCAAGGCTGAAATGCAGTCCGGCCGGGAGCCCGACATCTGGGTCATCGAAGGCCCCGCGGGCTACGAGCTGTGGAAAGACAAGATCGCTGACCAGACCGGCGCGGAATGGACCAAGTACACCGCCGCCGCCTACATGGACGGCGACAAGGTGGTCGGCTTCCCCGTGGCCGTGGAAGGCTATGGCCTGGCTTACAACAAGAACATCCTGGAAAAGGCCGGCATCGACCCCGCTACCCTGACCAACTT
>CAMOUF010000239.1 GCA_946626395.1 uncultured Clostridia bacterium | reverse complement strand
GCACCGACATGCTGCTCACCTGGACCAACGAGCAGGCCATGCGCGAGATCTACCTGAAGCCCTTCGAGCTCTCCGTGAAGGAAGGCCACGCGGGCGCGGTCATGTCCGCGTTCAACTACATCGGCAACAAGTACGCGGCGGCTACCCCCGAGCTGCAGAAGGACGTTCTCCGCAGCGAGTGGGGCTTCAAGGGCATGGTGCTGACCGACTACTTCGGCGGCTACGGCTATCAGGACGCGGACATCCTGATCCGCAACGGCAATGACTTCTGCCTGACCCCCCAGGCCACCGATTTCTCCAAGGTCACCGACACCACCAGCGCCACCTCCGTGCTGGCCATGCGGCAGGCCGCCAAGAATATCCTGTACACCACCGCCAACAGCCGCGCCTATGCCACTGACACCAAGGCCGGTATGCCCACCTGGGAAATCATCATGTACGTCATCATGGGCGTCATCGCGCTGCTGTGCGCGCTGTGGGAATTCCTGATGATCAAAAAGTACCGCAAGGCCAAGAAGGCCGCCAAGTAATCTTCCCTAACGAAATTCGCCCGCTTTCCGAAACCGGAAAGCGGGCTTTTCGCATGCGGAAAAAAGGCTCGTATCTGTCCAGTCATGGTTCCTCTGCGGCTTGGATCGAACCCGAGTTCTAAGCTGGTTTTTGTCAAGCGCAATAGGGCGTGCAGATGTTGAAAGACCATTGTACTTAGAACTTGGAACTTAGGCCTTGATACCGCTGTCCTGCATCAAAAGCGCTGCGCAAACGATCACGGATGATCAGAGACGGATGAAGAAATCGTCGTGGGAGATATTGACAGAAACAAGCCCCTTCCGTAAAATGAAAGCACATCCAGATCGGCGGAAACAGGGGGATGAATCCGTATGAAAAGAAGATCAATCAATCGCTGGATCACCAGATGCTTTATTGTCATTCTTTTCCTGTCCGTGCTGGCGTCAGCGGCGGCGAATATGTACGAGGCGTATTCCGGCACCATCCGGGAAGGTTCTGATTACGCGGCGGCCTGCGGCGCCAATGTGAGAAACCTGCTGAACCACCAATGGTCGCTGGATGAGATCAGTCAATTGGATGGAAGAGTATACCGGGAGGCGCGGCATAGTCTCAATTCGATCTGCGACACGTATTATCTGGATTATCTGTTTATTTACAATGCCGAGGCGAAAACGCCTTCCCGCTATATTTTTGTGTTCGGTTCTTCTGAACCTGAAAACGACGATTACATCGAACAGGAATTGACCCAGCGCTCTTTGCCCACGAAGCAGCTGACCCAGGAGGAACAGGCGCTGTTGGAAGGAACGGCCCAAAACGCGAAAGGGTTCCACCACACGCCCTTGGGCGATATGTACATCTGGACCGTGCCGTATCCGGACAAATCCGGGACTCCGCTGGCGATGATCAGCATGTGCCTGAGCATGGACGGCATCTGGCAATTGACGCTTCGGTCCTTTTTCATGGACATCATTCCCTTTATCATTTCCCTGTCCCTGGGCCTTTTGATCCTGCTGTTGCTGGTACGCCGCCGGATCGTTGTTCCCATCAACGCCATTTCGGAAAGCATGAAGCGCTTTGCCCTGGACAGCCGGAGCAAACCGGAGCCGCTGCATATTGCTTTCCGGGATGAAATCGGGGATATTGCCCGGTCATACGAAAAGATGACGGAGGATATCAGCGCCTATGTCAGCAATATCGAAGCCCTGACCCATGAGCGCGTGGAAAACAACGTCCAATTGGAGGTGGCGCGCCGAATCCAGAACGGGCTGGTGCCGGAGAAAACATCCCTCCGGGGCGATGGCTTTGACGTGTGCGCCATGACCCGGCCCGCGAAAGCGGTGGGGGGCGATTTTTACGATTGCTTCCAGCTGGATCAGAACAGCGTTTGCGTGATGATGGGCGATGTGTCGGGCAAAGGCGTCAGCGCGGCGATCTTTATGGCCATGATCAAAACCATGATCCGGCAAAAGCTGATGGATGGCTTAAGCCCCGCGGAAGCGCTGAACAAAACCAATACGGAAATCTGCGCCCAGAACCCGGAAAACCTTTTCGCCACAGCCTTTGCCGCTACGCTGAACCTGTCCACCGGGGCGCTGCGCTTTGCCAACGCGGGCCACAATTATCCGGTGTTATTGAAAGAAAACGCTGAATATCTTCACCCGGACGAAGGCATCGCCCTGGGTATGTTTGAGGACGCGAACCTGATGGAGGAAACGCTGATCCTGGCCCCCGGCGAAGGCATCCTGCTTTACACAGACGGCGTGACCGAGGCGGTGAACCCTGAAAACGCTTTCTTTGGCATGGACAGGCTGCTGGATACAGTGAAGGCTGTTCCGGAAGGGAGCCGTTCGGCCAAAGAGATCCTGCTTGCGGTCACCCGCGCGGTAGGCAGCTTCTGCGCCGGAAACGAGCCCTTTGATGATATGGCCACCTTAGCGCTGCTCAGAGAGGCTATGGCGGCCGGGAAGGATCAAGCAGCCAGCGGAAAGCAGGCCCTCCCCCTGGCGCTGAGCGCCTTTGACACCGTCCGCGACGCCGTCATCGCCATCGCGGGGGATGCGCCGAAAACCAGGCAGCTGCTCTTGGCGTGTGACGAATGGATCGCCAACGTGGTTTCCTATTCCCGGACCACGCAGTTTGCCTTTTCCTGCGAGCCTCAGGCAAACGGCCTGAAGCTGACTTTATATGACGACGGCGTGCCCTTCGATCCCCTGGCGCAGCAAAAGGAAACGGATGATTTTGAAGCCTTGGAGCAGGGGGGCATGGGCCTGAACATCATTCGCCAGTCCGCTTCTCAAATCCACTACGCCCGCCAAAACGGCTGCAATGAGCTGACGCTTTATTTTGCGTAACGCCTCAGCCGTATCAGAACGCTTTCAGTCACGCGGTTCACCCGGACACACAAAACGCATCTGGACCTGGAATGCCAGAATGTCTATGCGCTGAACCCTTCCCTCTGCGCTCTGGTTCTCCTCGCCTGATGCCTTCCAGCACGCAATCCGAAAAAAACCTCCCTTCTCCCGGATCGAAAAACAATAAGAATACAAAATGCCAACGAATCCAGAAGAATTTGCCTTGACATAAAATGCATAATTATGTATAATATGCGTGTTCCTATTCACTGTGAAGCGCAGGGGAACACGCCGAAAGCGCTTCCTGCTGCCGTTCCCGGCCTTTCGGGGGCGGCATTTCCACACAGTGAAGCGGGAAAATGTTTTCATTTGAGGAAAGATGCGCCTATGACAAAGGTATTTATTGACGGAAGCGCGGGCACCACGGGGCTGAATATTCATGCCCGGCTGGCCCGGCGGCGGGAGCTGACTCTGATTCAATTGCCGGAGGAGCTGCGCAAGGACTTTTCCGCCCGGCGGGACGCCCTGAACGAAGCGGACATTGCGTTTTTATGCCTGCCGGACGACGCGGCCCGGGAGGCGGCGGTCATGATCCAGAACGACCATACCGCTGTGATCGACACATCCACCGCCCACCGGGTCAGCCCGGACTGGGTATACGGCTTTCCGGAATTGAAGGGCCAGCGGGATAAAATCAGGAATGCCAAGCGGGTGGCCAATCCGGGCTGCCACGCCAGCGGGTTCATCGCCCTGATCGCCCCCCTGGTGGAAAGCGGGCTGATTGAAAAAAGCGCCCTGCTTTCCTGCTTTTCCCTGACGGGCTATTCCGGCGGCGGGAAAAAGATGATCGCGGAATATGAGGGCCCGGGCCGAAGCGCCCTGCTGGATGCGCCGAGGCAGTACGGCCTTTCCCAGGCCCACAAGCATCTGCCGGAAATGCGGGCGTACAGCCATTTGGACGCCGCGCCGGTGTTCTGCCCCATCGTGGCCCCCTATTACGCGGGCATGGAGGTGACGGTGCCTCTGTTCGGGGTGAAGCCGGAAAGCCTTCGGGAAGCGTACCGATGCTATGATCAGGGCGGCGCGCTGCGCTTTGCTAAAAGCGCCGACGAGGGCGGGTTCCTTTCCGCCAGCGCCTTTGCGGGCCGGGACGATATGCAGTTGACCGTCACCGGGAACGAGGAAAGAGCGCTGGTGATCGCCCGGTTTGACAACCTGGGCAAGGGGGCCTGCGGCGCGGCCATTCAGAACATGAACCTGCTGCTGGGGCTGGATGAGCTCACCGGATTGGTGGTGTGAGCCATGGGCGAAATCACGCTCCACCCCATGACGGAACAGGATTACGATGCTGTGCGGGCCCTGTGGCTCACCATCCGGGGCTTCGGCATCCGGGCCCTGGACGACTCCCGGGAGGACGTGGGCCGCTTTATCCGCCGGAACCCCACCACCAGTGTGGTGGCGAAGGAAGGGGACAAAATCGTGGGCTCCATTCTCTGCGGCTCGGACGGGCGGCAGGGGGCGCTGTACCACGTGTGCGTGGCGAAGGCATACCGGCGGCGGGGCATCGGCACCCGGATGGTGGGCTACTGCATGCAGCAGCTCAAGGAAATGGGCATCAACAAGGTGGCCCTCATCGCCTTTACCGGCAACGACGCGGGCAACGCCTTCTGGAAGCAGATCGGGTGGAAAAGGTCCGACGTGAATTATTATGAATTTACTCTGAACGAAGAAAACATTACGCATTTTATAGGAGAAGAAGCATGAGCATTCGGTATACATCCGGCGGTGTCACGGCGGCGAAGGGCTTTCAGGCCGCCTGCTGCGCGGCGGGCATCAAATACAAAAACCGGGACGACATGGCCATGATCCTGAGCGAAACGCCCTGCGCCGCGGCGGGCACCTTTACCACCAATAAAGTAAAGGCCGCGCCGGTTCTGTGGGACATGGACGTGGTATACAATCAAAAGACCGCCCAGGCCGTGGTGGTGAACGCGGGTATTGCCAACGCTGCCACCGGAAGCACCGGTCTGGCGGCCTGCCAAAAAACCGCCCAGGCCGCCGCTGCCGCTTTGGGGATCCCGGCGGAAAGCGTGCTGCTGGGCTCCACCGGGGTGATCGGGCCCAATCTGCCATTGGAAAAGATCGCCAACGGCGTCAAGAAAATGGCGGAAGCCCTTTCGGATACCCCGGAGGCGGGCACGGCGGCCAGCCGGGCCATCATGACCACCGATACCGTGAACAAGGAATTTGCCGTGGAATTTGAATTGCCGGGGGCGGACGGACAGATGGTCCTTGTCCGGCTGGGCGGTATGAGCAAGGGCAGCGGCATGATCCATCCCAACATGTGCACCATGCTGGGCTATGTGACCACCGACTGCCGGATCGACCAGGCCCTTTTGCAAAAGGCGCTGAAAACCGTGGTGCCGGACACCTTCAACATGATTTCCGTGG
>CAMOUF010000238.1 GCA_946626395.1 uncultured Clostridia bacterium | reverse complement strand
GTCCGTCTATATTCTCTGTACTCTGAAACCTGCACACTGCACTCTTTCTACTATTGCCTATTGCCTAATGCCTATTGCCTGGTGATTTAAAGCGTTCAATAAAGGAGAAATAGATCATGAAAATCTACACAGATCCAATAACCGGCTATGAAATCCGGCAGTACACCGACGGCCCGGAGCGCAACTCCAAGCTGTACTTCACCTGCGAAAACTTTTCCCTGGACGACCAGTATTTCTTCTTCATGAAAAATTCCATGCAGAAGGAATTGGGCGGCGGATGCTTCAAGGCCAACGTGGAAACGGGGGAGCTGATCCAGGTCACCGGCCCGGAGTACCGGGGCTTTGCCACCGACCGGGAAAAGAATATCGGCTACACCTGCAAAAACGATACCGAGGTGTACGCGGTGGACTTGACCACCAACGCCATGACCAAGGCGGGCGATCTGCCCCGGGGCGGCCAGATCACCGGCCACTTGACCGCCGCCAACACGGGCCGCATCGCCTGCAGCTATCACCTGGCCAATAAGTATTACGCCCTGGTGATCCTGGACCCCGGAAAGGAAGCGGAAGTGGTGTACCAAAGCGACTATCGCCTGGGCCACGCCCAAATCTGCCCCACCGACGAGAACCTGATTTTCTATATCCATGAAACCGAGGGCGACGCTTTCCAGCGCACCTGGATGTTTGACGTGAAGGAGCGCTATGTGCGGCCTTATTATGTGGAGCATCCCCGCGAATGGATCACCCATGAGGTGTGGGCGGCGGACGGAAGCGAAATGGCGCTGATGAAGCTGGACCCCGCCGGATTCGTGGATGGGGAAAAGGGGGAGACCCACACCGGCAATATCATCATCGGCGACAAGGACGGGCGTCACTTTGACGTGGCCGCCACGGAAACCCAGCTGCTGCACCCCTGCCTGAGCCGGGATAAGAAATGGCTCTGCGCCGACCGCATCAGCTACCTGGGCACCCGGATCCAGGAGGGCGTGGTGCTCATCGAGCGGGCCACCCGCAAAGCAAAATTCATTGCTTCCACCGGCCATTGCAAAACCGGGGCGGATCATCAGCACCCCTCCTTCAACCGGAAGGGTGATCAGATTCTGTTTTCCAACCCCGATGAAAACGGCATTGCCCAGGTGTGCGTGATTGACCTGAAACAGGTATGGAAGGATTGGTGACAGGGATGCCCACAGTTTGGATCATTGGCGATTCCACGGTAGAGGATAACAAGCCCCCCTTCCGGGGCTGGGGCTGGGCCATGCGGGATTTTGTGAAGGAGGGCGTAACGGTCAAAAACCACGCCCTCAGCGGCCGGAGCAGCCGCAGCTTCTGGGAAGAAAAGCTCTTTGAGCCCGTGGCCGCCGGTATGGAGCCAGGCGATATGCTTCTGATTCAGTTTGGCCACAACGATGAAAAGGACGACGAGCGCCATACCGATCCGGATTCCACTTATCCGGAGCATCTCATGCGCTATGTAAACGCCGCCCGGGAAAAGGGCGCGCTGCCGGTGCTGATCACTTCCGTTTCCCGCCGCTTCTTTTCCGAGCCCACCAGCCTGATGTACACCCATGGGGAGTATCCCAGGGCGGTGCGGGAGCTGGCCCAAAAAGAAAGCCTGCCGCTGTGCGACCTGGAAAAAGACAGCCGGGCGCTGTACCTGTCCCTGGGGCCGGATAAAACGGCGGAGCTGTTCGTACGCCTGGCCCCTGGGGAAAACCCCGATTTCCCCGATGGCCACGACGATAAAACCCATTTTAACGCCGTGGGGGCCCAGGCCATCGCCCAGCTGGTAGTAAAGGAATTAAAGGCGTGGCCCGCCTGCGCCGTATATCTGAAATAACGTGCCGCCTGTGGAATACAGCGGCGAATCTTACCAGCGCGCAGCCTGAATGGCTGCGCGTTTTCCAATGTGGAAATGTGATAAATTTTTTACTGTAAATTATGCCCCTGTCCCTTGCGTTTCTTGCCTTTCGGGGGTACAATATGGCAGTATGGATGATTGGCTTTTTTTATTGGAAACCGTCGATGCTTCCTGGCATCGCAAGGGGCCGTTTCATCCCTTGACCGCCGGGGTGTCCGGCGGGGCGGATTCGGTGGCCCTGCTGTATGCCCTTTGGGCGCTAAGGGAAAAAGAGGATTTTTGCCTGACCGCCGCCCATGTGGATCACGGCCTTCGGCCCGCGTCGGGCCAGGACGCGGAATTTGTGCGGGAGCTGTGCCGGAAGCTGAATGTGGCCTGCGAAGTGAGAAAGGTGCGGGTCCAGGGAAAAAGCGAGGACGCGGCCCGGCAGGCCCGGTATGAAGCGCTGCTGGACGCCTGCGCCCGGGTGAAAAGCCAGGCATTGGCCCTGGCCCATCACCGCCGGGATCAGGCGGAAACGGTGCTGCTGCATCTGTTTCGAGGCAGCGGCAGCGGCGGGCTGGGCGGCATGCGGGAAGTATCCGGCCGTGAAGGGCTGCTTCTGTGGCGGCCTTTGCTGAACCTGAACCCGGAAAACATCCGGAACGCTCTAAACCAAAAAAACATCCCCTGGCGGGAGGATGAAACCAACGCCGGGGACGCTTACCTGCGGAATTTTCTTCGCCATCAGGTGCTGCCCAAGGTGGAGGAGCGCTTGCCCCAGGCGGAGGAGGCAGTGTGCCGCGCTGCCGGACTGCTGGCGGAGGAGGACGATTTTTTCCGGCGGGAAGCGGCCCGATTTTTAGCGGAGGATGGCCACGCCTGCCTGCATCCTCCCTGCCGCTGGGTGCGCTATGGGCCGCTGCAGGCGCTGCATCCCGCTTTGAAGCGGTATGCCCTGCGGCTGTTTTGTCCCGTCACCCTGGATGCTCGGACCACGGAAGCGCTGATGGCGCTTGCCTCCGGCGGCAAAATGAACCTGCCGGAAGACTGGCGGGCGGTATGCGACGGGGAATATATCCACTTGATTCCCCCGGCGGGGCTGGACACCTATCCAGCCATCGGCCCTGTGACCGTGCTGCCCTGGCAGGGAAAAACCGGCGACGGAAAACGGACCCAGGCCATGCCCCGATCGGTGTACGCCCAATGTACGGTCAGGTACTGGGAAACGGGGGATTGCATCCAGCCCCTGGGGAGCCAGGGCAAAAAATCCATGCAGGATTATTTCGTGGATAAAAAAGTGCCTCAGCCCTTCCGGCGGTATGTGCCCCTATTGTGCATAGGCAGGCAGGTCATGTGGGCCGTGGGCGTGGGCCCGGGGGAGGAAGCCCGGGTAAAGCCGGGAGACGACGGCGTGCTGGTTCGCTGGGAGGGCTTTCTCCCCGGCGATTAAATGAAACATCAATAATACCACAAAGGAGAAACGTCATGGAAACCAATGCTTTGCTGTACAACGATCTGGAAAAAATCCTGGTCACCCGGGAGGAAATCGCCAAAGCGGTGAAGGAGCTGGGGCAGAAGCTGACGGAAAAGTTCCGGGGAGAGAGCCCGGTGTTCGTGTGCATCCTCAAGGGAGCCAGCGTGTTTTTTACTGATCTGATCCGGGAAATCGACGCCCCGCTGACCACGGATTTCATGGTGGTGTCCAGCTACGGCAGCAGCACCAAGAGCAGCGGCGTGGTCAAGATCGTGAAGGATCTGGACAAGGACGTGGTGGGCAAGCATGTGGTGATCGTGGAGGACATCGTGGACAGCGGCATGACGCTGCATTATTTAAAAAAGGTGTTCGCCAACCGGGAAGCGGCCTCCGTGTCCATCGTGACGCTGCTGGATAAGCCCGCCCGCCGCCGGGTGGATTTGCAGGTGGATTATTCCTGCTTCAATATCCCGGATTCCTTCGTGGTGGGCTATGGCCTGGATTATGACGAAAAATACCGCAACTTGCCTGATATCGGCGTTCTGCATCCCCGCATTTACAGCAAGGAATGAAAATGTTGTCAAAACCTGGGGATGTATGATATAATATCTTGTTACCTCATCATGCTTAGGAGGATTGAACTTTGCGTAAAGTATCTCGTGGACTGATCGGATATGTCGTGATGATCGCGGCGTTTATCTTCCTGATCGTTCTTCTGTCCGGGGGCGTGAGCACGGTGGATCGCCGGATTGAGTACCCCAAGCTGCTGGAATGGATCGATCAGGGCAAGATCGACAGGGTGTCCATCCGGGGCATTTCCCTGGTGGGCCGCCTCAAGGACAGCAAAATTTCCCTGTCGGATTATCCCGCCCGCGCCTATGATTTTGAAACCACCATCGGCCCGGATTTTTATGATACCGTGCTGACCATGGCGGCTAACAAGGCGGGCACGACGGTTGACCGGGTGTCGGTGAAGGACCTGGGATTTGAAATCGAATACCTGGCCCCCATCACCACCCCCTGGTATTTGGAAATGCTGCCTTATCTCATCCCCATCGTGCTGCTGATGGTGATGTGGTGGTATATTATGCGCCAGCAGACCGGCGGCGGCGGACGGGTGATGAACTTTGGCAAATCCCGGGCCGCTATGGTGGACCCCAGCAAGAATAAGATTACCTTCGCGGACGTGGCCGGGGCGGACGAGGAAAAGGAAGAACTCAAGGAGATCGTGGACTTCCTCAAGAACCCCAAGCATTATGTGGACCTGGGCGCGCGCATTCCCAAGGGCGTGCTGCTGGAGGACCCTCCGGGCACGGGCAAAACCCTGCTGGCCAAGGCTGTGGCCGGGGAAGCCAACGTGCCTTT
>CAMOUF010000237.1 GCA_946626395.1 uncultured Clostridia bacterium | reverse complement strand
AGGAGCCGAAAGCGTCGTCCACATAGCAGTCCGCCAGGGAAGCCAGTTCCTTGGAGAATTCTTCGATGTTCTTGGTTTCTTCCTTGCGGAAACGGGTGTTCTGCAGCAGCACCACGTCGCCTTCCTTCATGGCGGCCACGGCGGCCTTGGCGTTTTCGCCCACCACGTTGTCATCATTGGCGAACACTACGGGCTGGCCCAGCAATTCGCTCAGGCGCACGGCGGCGGGAGCCAGGGAGAACTTTTCTTCGGGGCCGTTCTTGGGCTTGCCCAGATGGCTGCACAGGATCACCTTGCCGCCGTCCGCGATCAGCTTTTTGATGGTGGGCAGGGCCGCCTGAATGCGCTTGTCGTTGGTGATTTTGCCGTCCTTCATGGGCACGTTGAAGTCAACACGAACCAGGACCCGCTTGCCTTTTACATTGATGTCGTCGATGGTTTTCTTAGCCATGATAGATGCCACTCCTTTTTCTTCATTTCGGGGAGATATTGTATGCCAAGGCCCGGGCGGGCCGTGGTATCCTTGAGGAAAAGCGCTCTATTTCAGCAGCGTTTCGATGCGCTTGGCGGCGGCTTCGTCGGTGATCAGGGAATCATGCTTTTCATGGCGGCAGGCGGCGATGATGGCTTCCGCTTTGCGTTCGCCCGCGGCCACGGCCACCATGCGGGTCTCCTTGTAGGCCAGGCTCAGGCCCAATGTCACCGTACTGGTTTTCAGCACCGTCTGGCCGTCAAAGTCGAAAAAATCTCCAAAGGCTTCGCCAACGGCCCGCTTCCGGCGCAGCACCTCCATGTGATCGGCGCTTAACCTTCGGCGCTGGGCCATCACGTCCGCCCGGCCGATGCCGTGAACCACCAGGTCCGTGCGCTGCAAAAGCTCCAGGGTTTCCCGAACCTCCGGCAGCTTCATCATTTCCTGCAGGGCCGCCGCGTCCAGGGAATCCGGCAGGTGCATCACCCGATGATGGCCGCCGATGCGCCGGGCGATTTCTGCCGCCACCGCGCTGGCCTGGGTCTCCACCGAGGAGCCCATGCCGCCCCGGGCGGGCACCACCATCACGTTCATGGGGGAGGCGGACTGCATGCCGTGGGCCATTTCGCTTAAAGTGCGGCCCCCGGTCACCGCCAGGGTCATGCCGCTTTGCAATAGCTTATGCACCCGATGGGCCGCCGCCCGGCCCACCTCCCGCAAAACCTGCGGGTCCGCGTCCGCGTTGCCGGACACCACCACCACGTGGGGCACGCCCAAAAGCTGGGACAGGGCCTGTTCCAGCTTGGTCAGGCCAAACATGGCGCGGCTCAAATCGTGGGCTCCGGACAAGACCTCGATGGCAGCGGGGGTCAACTGCATGCCTGCCGCGTCCATGGAGATCAGGCCCTGCTCCTTGAGCGCCGCCGCCGCCGTGCGCACCTCGCGCTCCGGCAGGTTCAGCCGCGCCGCCAGGGCCCTGCGGCCTACGGGCTGCATGCTCTCAATGGAGGAGAGCACCTGGGCCCGCCTGCCGATATCGGCCATCAGGTCGGGAGCGATCCGGCTGAGCACCTTCATGTCATCCAGCATTCTCGTCCCTCCCTTGTTTGCTTGGTCGATCCTTGCCCCACTGGGCGAATCGCGTCCCACTAAATAGTATATCATACCTGCTTTGGAAAGTAAAGACGGAAGAAAACAGAAATGCCGGGGAAACCTGATTTTTCCATAAATTTAACGGTTTCTTCATAAAAAACGGGTCATTATAAAAGATTGTGGGGGAACCCGCTCTTTGGATGCCACAGAGCGGGTTCCCCCAGACCCCGAGAAAGCAATGAAGTATTTGGTTAATGTGTTCTATCTTCTGTCATCTTTTCGGAGGATAATGGCAGGAAATTGTATTGAATCAAAAACCAGCCGATACAGAATCAGCTGGTGGGTGATGTCAATAACCCGGAATATTCTCAAAGAAATCGTTGCCGTTCACGTCGGGTCCCACGGCGGTGAAGGCCAGGCCGAAGCGATAGCAGGAATAGGGGCTTTCCCGGGGCTCCACCACGAAGTATTCAAACTTGCCCGTTTCGGGATTTTTCTGCCCCGCCTCGTGCTGGGAAACATGCCATTGGAAACCGGCCTGGGCCATTTCAAAGCCGGTGCGGCCCTCAAAGGCGGACAGGGGCTGATCCCAGTCCATTTCAATGGGATTTTCCTTGTACATGTGCAGGTACAGCTTTTTCACCTGCCAGGTTCCGTATTGGGCGGCGGAATCGGCGTACACGCCGGAATTGGCGGCTGTGGCAACGCAGTGCTGCATCACGTCGGCGCACACCCGGTGGATGCCGTGGCCGTATTCGCCGTTTACGTCATGGGTCAAAATCACCTCGGGCTTATACTGCCGGATCAAATCCGTGAAGGTCTGCTGCACCTTTTTCTTGCCCACGGCGTCATAGCCGCTGTCCAGCTTCTTGGAATACTTGTCCCAGAAATCGTAAATCACAGGATACTGGCGCACGCCCATTTCCCACAGGCCGTTGAGCAATTCGCTGCGGCGCTCCATGGTGCTGTAAGTCATGTAGGCCACCACCACGTTCATCTGCTTTTCTCCGGCATACGTTGGGATCGCACCGCCATAGAAAAGGATCTCATCGTCGGGATGGGCGGATACCACCAGCAGGTCCGCCTTTTCCGGCGCGGGCTGCCAGCGCTGCACGAAGGCGGGCGCCTCCCCTGCCCCAAACACGAACAGCTCGTTGATGGTCAGGATCACCTTTTTGTCGCTGTCCGGCAGCACGCGGATGTGCTTTTCCCCATCCAAGGGCGCGTACTCGT
>CAMOUF010000236.1 GCA_946626395.1 uncultured Clostridia bacterium | reverse complement strand
CACCGCGGGAAGTGGTGGGGCAGGGCTGCGAGCGGGGCTGCGGGGAGTTCCCCAAGCCCGATTACGGGCAGGCCCGCCCCCCCCCCGCCCGCCGCACCGCCGATCAGGCCGCATTGAAGGACAAGGGCTTCATCATGCGGCGCATCAAGGAACGCGAATCGGACATTCGCAAGCTGCGCAAGAGCGTTGAGCATTACGAGGGCTATATACAGGCGCTGGACGCAGGGGAAACGCCCCGGGATGCATACGGCTGGGAGATCAAGCAGACCAGGGAGCAGCTGCAAAGCCAGATTGAAGCCTGGCTTGACCGCCTGGAAGCGAAGCTGGACGAGCTGGGGTATTATCAGGACGCCCTTGACGCCCTCGGCGGCGTGGCGTTCAGCAAGGCGAACCTGAAAAAGGGCGACCTGCTGATCCTCATCAGGAATTATGGCGTGGTTCGTTTCCTTCGTGGCGGCCCCCAGAATTTCACCTATGAGTTCACCGCGCCGCATATGAAATACGCCAATGGCGAGCCCATGCAGGGCCAGGCCGCCTATGCGGAAATCGTTCGCCGGGCCGATGAGCCCGAGAAGGAATAACGCCGCTCCATCATTCGCCTGACCTATCGGGCATATACGGGGGCAATACGCGATGAGCGAACCGCAAAGCGGTTTCGCGTGTCGGCTGGCCGCAAAGGCGAGCACGCCGACCATCGGAAAGAAAGGAACCAACACCATGCGTTACATTATCGGCTACACCATGCGCCAGGACGAGGACAACGGCGTTCATCTCACCGCCTTTACCGGCATCGACGCCAGCACCCCAGAGGAAGCCAGCGCCGCATTTCTCGCCGCTCATCCGGACAGGCGGGTGGTGCGGGTGATTGACGGAACGCCGAACAACTGTTCCTTGTACGGCGCAAGCGCCTGGACGGACGAGGAACGCGCCGCCCACCGGGAAAGGCTGGCCGAAAAGTACAGCCGGGAGCAGGACGCCGCCCGGGACGTGAAGGAATACGTGGCTACCTACGAGCCGGACGAGTTCGCCGCCCGGGTTGCCTATGAGCAGCGCCGCGCCAGCGAACAGACCCAGAACGCCGAGGGCGTGCACGTGGGCGACCTGTTCTTCTGCGAATGGGGCTATGAGCAGACCAACGTGAACTATTATCAGGTGACAGCCCTGAAAGGCGCTCACACCATCGTCGTGCGGGAGCTGAAAACCCGCCGCCGCGAAGTGCTGGATACCATGACGGGCTATTCCCGACCCATCCGTGACAGCTTCCGCGATGAACACGCCTATACCCTCCGCACCCGTTACCAATTCAATGAACTGTACATCAACGCGCCAGAAGAACGCGGAAGCCTGCGCCCCTGGGAAGATGGCAAGATCGGGCACTTCACCGCTTACGCCTGACAACGCCGCTCCATCATTCGCCTGACCTATCGGGCATCATACGGGGAGAAAGGATCCGCCATGCATATGATCGCCAGCACCACACCGCGCCACGCTTCCACCCGCACCCTGCCGCAGCGCCTGCGCACCATTTACCGCTGGATCGACCGCCAGATGGACAAGGAAATGTCCGGCGCCGCCTGCGCCCTGTGCGGGGCGGTCATGGGCCTGATGTTCGGCCCGCTGCTGTTCTTCTGTTACTTTGGGTAACGAGAAACGCCCGCCCGTGGACGAGCCGCCGATGACCGCCAGCGGCGGAAATATCATCGGCGGCGAGATCGGGCGAAACAAGCAACGTCCGCATGAAGCGGACTTGCGCAGATTGAGCCCGCGGAACATGGTACGCGGGCAGAATGGAGGCATTTATGTATCGCATTACCTGGTGTACATCCAAGAATCCTCTGGGCGAAACCCGCTCCCGTCAGGAGCAGCGCATGGAAAACGTGATCCTGTGGATCATGGTCAACCATAAGGCGCTGGAAAGGCTGTCCGCCGGTTACTCCGTGAACCTGGTGGACGGGGAAGGGGGCCTGGACGAAACGATCTGGAACTGGCAAGAGGACAAGGGCAAGTGCTTCGGCAAGCTTTTTGTGCGCGGCTTCCCCCGCCTGCTGCATATGGTGAACGGTGAGCTGCGGGTGTATACCGACGCGCTGTCCATGATCGGCGACCGGGATTTGGCCCTGGAGCCGGGGGAGTTTGCCGCGCTGGCGGAAGATGTCTGATTGTTGGTTGACAGCTTCCTGAGGATGGGATATACTGAATTTATCAAATGATTACAGGCAGGTGAGAACATGAGCGATTCCGTTACGAAGCAGGACCTGAACGAGCTGACCGCAACCATTCTGGATGCTGTAAACTCCATGTATAAAAGCCTCACCGACAGGATCAGCGAAAACGCGGAGCGGCCTGCGGCCCAGATCAAAACGATCATTGAAAACGGCGTGGAAAAGAAAATCGACCTGCTGGCTGAAAAGCTGGACGCGATCGAGAAAAAGCAAAGCGCCATGGAAGAACATCTGGGCAGGCTGACGGAGGACGTGCAGGAAGTGAAGCTCCGCTTGGCGGAGCACGACGAGGAAATCATCACCCTGCGACGGGTGAAATAGCAGATTGTCAATCGGCTGAATCTCCCTGGAAGGGGCAGCGTGCTTGAAAACGCACGCTGCCCCTTCTTTTTTGCTTTATTCGCGGGCGAATATCTTTTTCGCGGCATCACGAAAATGATGGCGCTTTCTTCCGCCGTTAGTTTGACGTTTGGAAAGAGTGTTAAACTAATATTTGAAAAATTCCTTCCTCTTAATATGCGTGATTGTGACACCTGCGGAATGCTTTAGCGGACAAATTCTCAAAACGTAAAGCCAATGGGCTGATCAAAGCAAAGCCAGGAAACAGATGCATCGTCCTCCTTCACACCATCGTCTGCATTTTATCAATGGTTTCGTCAATGGCCTGCTGATCCAGGCCCAGGTAATGAATGGTGGCTTCCTGGCTGGAATGGTTCAGCACCTTTTGGAGCTTTGCCAGATCGCCGCTGGCCTGATAGAAATTCCAGGCGAAGGTTTTGCGCATGGTGTGGCAGCCCACGTGTTCTTCATAGCCCGCCTTGTCCGCAATCTCCTTGATAATGGCGTAGCACCGTTGCCTGCTCACCGGCTTTTGCCTGCCGTCCTTGCGCCCTTTCTGGCGGCTGGTCAGGGCCCATTCGTCCCCGCTCCGGCCAGCCAGCGCCGCGTTGATGGCCCGCTGGGCCATGGGCTGCAATTTGATATTGGTTTGCTTGTCTGTCTTTTCGGCCACCACCCGCACGCGCTCCCGGCCCCGTACATCGTCCACCCGCAGGGCGCATAAATCCCCGATGCGCAGGGCCGTATTAAACCCCAGGAGCAGCAGCAGATACCAGCTGACCCCGCCGCGCTTCCGGCTCTTATCGTGCTCCTTCGCAATGGCGATCCACCTGTTTACCATGCGCATATCCTTGATGGGCATGGTGGTGTGTGCCCCGGTCAGCTTCGCCGCGTGCTGGCGTTTCGCCTGTTCCTTTCGCTGCCGCTCCTGATCCTGGGCAATGGATGCGGCCAGCATGCTGTTATCCCGGCGTATGTATTTCACCTGACATTCCCCCTGTAAACGTCCATGTAATGAGCGTAAAAAAATAGGCGCGGCCCCAGGCCGCTTTCCCCGCAAATGCGCGAACGTTCGCGCATTTACCACCAAAGATACACAAGGAGCTGGCAGTAATGCAGGGCTTGATCCCCCGCGTAGCCGATCCAATGAAACCGTGCCTTGCAGGCGTCGATCAAAAAGTGGGCGCAGGTGATATAAATCAGCCGCCAGTCCAGGCCGTAGGCAAAAAAGAAGGGAACGGAATACAGCAGCGCATGAACCAGCAGATGATACCAGTTCCGTCCCTTGGTGGAAGCCAGAAAATCAGACTGCATCACGTAGTCCCCAATCAAATGGCAGATCACCAGCAGATAAACAGCGTACATCAATCGTACCTCCTTTATTATGATGCCAAGCAAAAAAGAAAAGCCTGCCGTCTGAACGGCAGGCAGAAGGGGTTATTCCGCAGGCGGAACCTCGGGCGGGTGGGACAAGCGTTCCTCCAGCCAGTCCAGCATGGATTGGCGGATTTCCTCCTTGTTCTGGCCGTGGAGCTCATTTTCCCCAGGGAAGCCCAGGCCATTATCCAGGGCGAAGATCACCAGGGATTCATAGGGCATGGTTTCCAGGTCAATTTCGTCCACGTCCTCCAATTGGGGCAGGGCGGATTTTCTCTGGGGCTCCTGCCCTTCGCCCTTGCTCTTGACAATTTCCAAGGCGCGAAGCAGCGCCTTGGGAATGGGAATGCCCATGGCGGCGGCGTTTTCCAGCACGGAAAGGCCTTCCGAGGCAATGAACCAGAAGCATGTTGCTCCTTCCACGGCGGCAATATCCACCCCGCTTCCGTTGCTTACCGCCCGGTCAATGAGCGCCGCCAGCGCCACCACGCACAGGATCAGCACCTTCTTCATCAGGCCCTTGAATGCCGCCTGGCTGGACAGGCCGCCGCCCTCCGTTTTCGGGCTCACGCCCATCCAGCCGCAGGCAAGGCCGGTGATGTAGTCCAGGGTCATGACGCACACCAGAATCCAGAGGATGGGGGGCAGGCCGGTTAAGTACGCGATCACCGCCCCACCGGCTGCGGACAGCACTTCCACAATTTTTTTCATCGTTTTTCACCTTCCAACGCTTGATTGATGATGCTGAGCATGTCGCTCAGGCAGGCTTTCATTTCCAGGAGCTGCCTTGCGGTCAAAGGCGCAAAGTCGGCGGAGCAGTCCGCGTCCTGGCTGCTCCCGGCAGGAATGTCGGCCCCATCGGCGAACCGTTCAAAATATTCCTGGCTCCGTGCGGCCCGCTTTTCCTGGTTTTCCGGGCTCACATTGGCGGGGCGCTCGTATTTGAGCAGCACCGCGTCCGACGCTTCGCGGACAGTTTTCGCGCAGGTGACGGCAATGTATACCCCCAGGAAGTTTTTCTGCATTTCCTCCACCAGGAAATCCAATTGCGCGGTGACGCAGCCAACGGAAAAGCCCCGGTTCACGGTGGCTTCCAGCAGCGCCCTTTTCCGGGTGGGATGCGTCCATTGGGCCAGGCCGTAGCCGTACCCGTCATGGATGAACTTTTCTTCGGAATATTCCCCGGTATCCACCGCCCGGGTGTACTCCTGATCTGTCATGCCCAGGGCCGTATTGCCGCTGCCTTGCAGGTTCTTGGGGTTCAGGCCGCTTTCCGCCGCCAGGTTGCCCATGATCCCCGCCACGCCGCAGGCATTGTTGATTTTGCCAATGAGATAACACCAGATGGAGCTGGCTTCGTCGCCGCTCTGGGGCTGTTCCTGGGCGCTTTCAGGGGCTTTTTCGGGGGCATCCGATCCTTGGTCAATGCACATGGCCGCCTGGGTTTTCGGGCCCGCAATGCCATCGGCGGTCAGCCCGTGGGCCGCCTGCCAGGTTTTCAGGGCGCTTTCTGTTTTCGCGCCGAAGATGCCGTCCACGGTCAGCCCCGCGCCGGAAGCGTTGAGGATGGTTTGGATTTGCTTCACGGTGCCGCCCGCGCTGCCCTTCCGGTAGGTGGGAATATTCTTTTGAGGGTCGAATGTCACGCCTGCCGCCTCCAATTCCTGGTCGGTATACAGTCCCGCGGGAATGCCGAAGTGCGTCCAGGCCGGGCGGCCCGGCAGATGATCCTCCTTCACTTCGCCGGAACAATGGCGGATCAATTCTTCCGCAATGTGCATGCCCGTGTGGCTCATTTTCGCGTCCCGCTTTTTGAACACGCAGCACGTCAGGTTGGGCATCTTGTCAATGGGGCCCTTCACCACCCAATTGGAATCCGTTTCATATTGGGTGGTGGCTCCGCCGCCAAAGAGAGAAAGCCCTGCCTGCGCCATGAGCCAGCGGGGGAAGCCCCGGCAGTCGTAGGCCCGGCGTCCCTGATACCTGCATCCGGCGCAGGAGCCTTGTTTTCCGCTGAGGACGGGGCAATGGCTGTAAATATCGTCGCGGTATCCGGGGTTGTATCCGGCGTAGGTTCTGCGGTACGCGGGCGTGCAAGGGCACCCGTCCGCGCCGAAGATGTACGGGCTCCCCATTTCCTGGGCGGATAGTGCCCGCACATGGTCTGATTTGGTCATTATACTGTTCCTTTCCATACAGGAAATGGGGGCCGCGGTTGCCCGCAGCCCCCAAATGATCAGGCTTTCTGCCGGGAGCGGGAACGCCCGCCATAGTACGCGCCCGCGCTCCCACGCTGGTGGTAGAAGTACAAGGAGGCTATGCCGGCGTGTTGCGAAACGGTGTGGCTGCCGCCGCGGCGGGCGACAAACTCTCCCTGGGAGAGCTTCACGTAGACCGTGCCGTCCACGTTGGTGCCGGGAAGGGGGCAAAGGCCCAATTCGTAGAGGATAGCGGGGGTATGCGCCATCTTGGATACGATGTCTTTGAACGGCGCATTGCGGTTCTGGCTTTCAAAGGCAGGGGCCACGGTGTCCAGGGTCAGCTTGCCGTTTTGCCAGGTGAAATGAACGGTTCCGCTGGTGCCGGGGTCCACCAGATCATGGCCGCTGTCATTGGCGTGGGGCAAGATGGCTTTCCAGAGGGTGGAAGATGCGCTCAGATCAGCGGCGGGATCGGCGGCGTTATTGTCGGGAAGGATCTGGATTTCCCCGTCCACCAGCCGCAGGCCGTATACCTGCTCCGCGGCATTGCCGTGAAGATCGGCCTCCAGGCAGGGGTCGCTGTTGAAGAACCACTCCAGGGGGCCGCTGCCGGTCAGCGTATTGTAGCCGTTGAAGTTGCTGGCAGACACATACTGGCTCTTGACAGGCGTGCCGCCCACGTGCTTGCCCTTCTCCCAGTAATCCGGCGCGTCGCAGGGCAGCAGCTCTTCGCTGGTGGTGTGGGCTTTCAGGCAGGTGTATTCCCAGCCCCGGAAAATCCGCTTTTCGCCCTGGCTCACAGCTTTGTTCAGGGTGAAGCCCGTGCCCGCGCGGTAATCCGCGCCGTAGTTGTCATTGCCGTAGGTCAAAATGCCCATCTTGTGGGCGATCAGCACCAGCAGGCCATGGTCGGCAATGGTCAGGCCGCTCACGTCGCCGCCAAAGGCCCGCATCTTTTCCAGGAAGGCGTCGTAATTCATGCCCCCCTTCGGGGGCATATTGGGCAGGCTGTAATGGGCGCCGCCGGACTTCAATTCGCTGCCCATGTATTTGCCGATCAGCAGCGCCGGATCGGTCACGCCGTTCACGATGAACGCGGGGTGAACGTGATCCGGCAGGGAAGCGTCAAATTCAATGGAGTTCTGCTTGGGATGGCGCACAAAAATGCTGGCGCTGCCCTCCGCGTCCCGGAGGACGACATTGCCCAGCGTGTCACAAAATTTTTCCAGGGAAGAATTGTCCATGTTTTTCTCCTTTCCTCCCGCAGCCGGTCTTAGCCGACCATCGCCACGAGTTCGTTATACTGTTCCTTGGTGATGCGGTTGGCGGCGAAGAAGGTGTCCAGCTTGTCCAGCACGTCAGCCCGGTCATAGTTGCCGCGCGCGATGATGCGCTTCATCAGGTTATAAGCCATGGTAGTTTCTCCTTTCATGCGTGATGGCGGGCGTTACGCTTCCAGGTCCCGCAGGGTATCCTTGAAAAGCAGCTCGGCCAAAAGGTCGTCCTGGTCTTTTTCCGCCTGGGCAAAAGCGCGGTAAGGCGCGAGGCGTTTTTCTTCCTGGCGCCTGCGTTCCGCTTCCCATTCGGCGATTTCTTCATCCGTGGGTTCCGGGAACATTTCTTCTTCCGGAGCCGCGGCGGGCGTGCTCTTCTTGGGCATTGTTTTCAGCTCCTTCCGTTGGCGCGGGCGTTACGAGCCCGCCATTTCGTCGATTTCGGATTGCAGCGCTTCTTCGTCCTGTTCCAGCTTCCGTTCTTTGGCCTGGGAAATGGTCTGGTGCATGGCGGCGAACGCTTTGTCGTCGCTCACCCTCGCGTCCACCGCGTCGATTTCCAGCATCAGTTCGTCAGCCGTGCTCTGAAGGTCTGCGGCCTGGTTCTGCAATTCCTTGATGTAAGTGCCATACAGGCGGGGGTCAAGCTCGGGCTCGGGCTGCGGGGTGGGCGGAACATCGCCCGCAGGCACGGCAAGCCCCTGTTCGATCAGGCGCAGCGCATAGGTATCTTCATAATCGAAGGTTTCCTGCGTCTTGATCACGGTCACTTTCATGAGGGGGTTCACTTCCTTTCATTGTCGGTTGCGTCCCGTGGCTCTGCCGTCGCCACGAAAAACGCTTGTATATGGCAAGCATGGGCCGGTGGTTGCCTCACCGGCCCATGACAGCCGCCTGGAATCGTGTTACGATCCGGCCATGGTCTGCACCTGGGTTTCCAGGGCGTCCATCCTGGCTTTCAGGCTGCGCACTTCCGCCAGGAGAATGAGCGCCGTCATATCGTTCCCGGCGATGGCAGCGCCCAAATCTTTTGCCGCCTGGTCTGCGGTTTCCTGGGCTTCCCCGGCGCTTGTTTCCGCGTCCTGTGCCGCAGACGCGGCGTTGTCCGCTGCGGTCTGGGCGTTGTCTGCCGCCGTCTTGGCCGCTTCTGCTTTTTCGATTGCCTCTGCGATTGCTTCCGCCATTTCCGGTGATGCGCCTCCTCCCGAAGCGCTGATGGTGCGCTTCCATGTGCCGTCATTGTCCTTGGTGTACACGTATACGCCATTGGCCGTATACGCCTTGCTGCCAGGGGATGCGTCCGGATTGATGCTTTCCAGATCATCCGCGCTGTCGATCAGTACCTCCAGCAGGTCGGAGGGCTGCTGCCGCCCGGTGCTGGAACGGATCACTGTTGCCGCCAT
>CAMOUF010000235.1 GCA_946626395.1 uncultured Clostridia bacterium | reverse complement strand
CGTTGATTTCATCGAACATTTCTTGGGTGAATGTGACGCCCGCGTTGCGGCAGCGGAAATAGTATTCGCCGCTCAGGTCTGTGTGCTTGTGGAAAATCACCTGATCCATGTTGAATTTGTACAGGTCGGTGTCCAGCAGAGAAACTACGATGGGGTCCAGCTTCATGATCAAATCCACCTCACAGCCGCTTGATTATTCATGCGCTTCTTCGCCGAAGGGATCCAGCACGATGGGCATACGGCGCTTATGCATATTGGCCCGTTCCTTTTTCCTGATTTTCTCGTCCGTTTCCGCGTTCCCGCAGGTGCCCTGCCGGATAAAGCTGTGAATGTCCCGGTACAGGATGCCCAGGTTTTCCTCGTCGCTCTTGCCGGTCAGGCCGTCCGAGGGCGTTTTTTTCACCAGATCCCGGGGCAGCTCCTCGCTGGTCAGGCCCATTTCCACTACCTCCACGCTGGTCAGCTTGCCCAGCACGGAAAAATCGCAGGAGGTGTCGCCGTCCTTGGTGCAGTAGCCCACGGTGATTTCGCTCAGGTTGCCCGTGCCTGCCAGCCGGGCATTCAGCGCCTGGGCGATATAGCGCAGGGTGGTCATCCGCAGGCGGGGCGCCACGTTCACGTCGCTGGCCCTGCTGTAAGGAATGGGATATTCCCCTTCTTTCGCTACAATGCCCAGCTGGTCCGTCGCCCCCTTGAGGGCCTCGTGCATGGGGCCGATGTTGATGGTGCGCCGCTGAATGCCCAGCGCTTCGCACACGCGGACGCTGTCGGAGATGTCCTTCTGTTCCCCGTCGGGCAGCATCACGCCGTACACGTTTTCTTTTCCCAGGGCCCGTGCGCACAGGGCGGCGGTGACGGTGGAGTCCTTGCCGCCCGAAATGCCGATCACCACTTTGGAAAAGCCCTGCTGCTTTGCCAGCTTTTTGATTTCTTCCACCATCCTGTCCCGCACCGCCGCGGCGTCAAACCGATATTCGCTCATTTATGCTTCCTCCTTCATTCAGCGACAGCATACCATGTTTGCATTTCCCCAGAATGAGGGAAAAATGTGTTGTGAATTCGTTCCCCGAGTCTATTCCAAACTTGTTCTCAATATCACAGCGTATCCAGGGCAGGATATACCGGGAAAACAGGATCGGCCGATACCTGTGATCATCATTCAGCACTGCTGTCAGATCCTCCATAGTATAGGAAAAATAGTTTTCAGCGCATTCCCGCGGCCAATTTTCAGTATATTTGTATTTCAGCAGCAGGTGAACCAAATTCTTACGCAGACGAATCGGCCCATGTGCCTTTTCAAAATCGGCTATCTGCCAGCCAGGAAGTGCTTCGCGCACACGCGCCTCGATTTCCCGGGAGATTATCGTTTCATCGGCCAGACTGTCATACATCATATCCCGTACCACCAGGTATTGGGGATCGACGGAAGCAATCATCTCTTTGATCATCGATAAATCAAAACTGTAATGGAACACTTCGTGGAATACAGAAGAAAAATTGATGGCTGTCTGAGAGCCAGGAATCTTCATTTCCCTCAGCTTGGCGGGCACTGCTTCGATATCGCTGAAAAACCAGGTGTTTTCCTCACGCTGCGCGTTCGCCTCCGCAATCATGGCTGGATCGATATCAAAACCGATAAAGCGCATGGCGGGAAACAGCCCGTGCAGAAAACGCACGAGGGAACCGTCAGCGCAGCCGTAGTCGACAATTGCTTGCGCATCGGGCACTTTATCCATGAAAAAGGCTTTATCCCACATGGAGCGGCGCATTCGGTCGTTATATACGTTATAGTTCATTATTTCAGGCATAGGCACACCATTGTTAAATCACGCTGATCTGGCAGCTGCGCATGGTTTCCAGCGCAGCTTCATGCTTCTGGGGCGTCACGCCCGCACAGCAGTCCGCGTGAACGGTGAAATCCGTTTCAGGAAACGCCGCCTTCAGCAGCATCGCGTTGGACACCACGCAGATATCCGTGCACAGACCCAGCAGCTCGATGGCTTCGGGGCCGTCCTCGCCGCTCCTGTCCCGGATGATCTGCGGCAGGCGCACGCTGCCGAAGGTGGGCTTTTCCACCAGCAGCGCGTCCTTGCCCAGGGCGTCCATCACCTCGGGCCGGATGCGCCAGCCCTCCGTGTTTTTGATGCAGTGGGGCACCGGCAGGTGCTTTCCTTCCCGGGTTTCCATATAGTTTTCTTCATGGGTGTCGAGGGTGGCGATCACGGTATATCCCGCTTCTTTGCATTCCCGGATGCGGGCGCACACCGCGGGCACGATGGCCTGAGCCTCCCCTGTGCCCAGGGAACCGTCGATAAAGTCCTTCTGCATATCCACCACGATCAGAAATTTTTTCTGTTCCATTTTTCTTTCTCCTTCCGCTTAAAGCTTGATGGAATACAGCGCCGCGGGCCGGCCCCGGCCCTGCTTTTCCGTTTGATCGGTTTGGTTCAGCCTGCCGGTTTTTTCATAGCGGTTCAGGATGGCCCGGCGGAAATTGCTGCTGTCCAGCTTGTCATCCAGGATGGCTTCGTACACGGTTTGCAATTCCCCCAGGGAAAACAAATGCGCGTTCTCCAGAAAGCGGAAGCCGATATCCGTATAGTCGATTTTTCCCCGGATACGGGTGATGCCGGTGTCGATGATCCGTCCGTGATCGAAGGCCAAGTCGCCGGGAATCAGCTCCATACCGCTGTCATTGGTAAGCCGCAGCTCCCGCTCTTTTTTGATGATACGGAACCAATGGCCGATTTCCTGTTTTTGTTTGTTCCCCGCCTGAAGCCGTCCCCAGGGGATCACCGCCAGATACGCTACGGAAATCACCCGGCCCCGGGGGTCCCGGTTCACATCGGTGAAGGTGTAAAGCTGCTCCAGAAAGGCGCGGTTCCCGGGCAGCATTTCCTCCAGCAGCTTGTTTGCCGCTGTTTCCGCCGATTCGTCCATGCCCACGAACCGCCCCGGCAGCGCCCAGCATCCGGCGTAAGGCGGGCTTGGCCTGCGGGATATGAACAGCTTCAATTGTCCCCCGCGCACCGTCAGGATCAATAGATCCACCGCCACATGCAGTGAATCCGCCTGCAATTGGGCTGGCACCTTCGTTTCCCTCCTTTTTTGTTCTTATGACCATAATTATTATATATTGAAACTATTTGTTTGTCAAGCTATTTTTAGTTAATTTGACAAAAATTTTCAAACAAAATCCCCTGCCTGGCCCATTCCGGGGGCAGGGGAGCGAATATGCTGAAGGAATCCATGCATTCGGATCATTTGCCGAAGGTTAAATCCTCATGCATTTCATTAAAGAGTTTGTTGGTCAGGCGCACGCCGGTGCAGGTGCTTTGGGTGGTGGAATGGGAAGTATACCCCCCCACCACGGCGGCGTTGCGCCCCGCGCCCCGGAGGATATAAATGGGGCCGCCCTCGCCGCCATAGGCGATCTCGCTGCGGTTGATGGTCAGTTCCTTGGTGCCTTTCACGTTCATGGTGCTCTGATAGATGAGCAGGCTGCCATCGGATTTATAGGCGCCGATGAAGCATTTAGCCCCGTTCAGGTCGCTGTCGCCGTACACCTGCAGGCCCATCCAGCCGGTACGGTCCCCCACATTGGAGGGGAAGCGCACATAGCCAAAGTCGTTCTCGCTGTTATAGCCATCGCTGAAATCGCAGAAGTACCAGAAATTGCAGCTGCCGCTGTAGCGGTACAGGTAATTGTTTTTGGATTTGTAGCCAAAGTAGAACACGATGGAGGAGGCGGATTTGTTGTGCTTGGAGCAGAGCAGGTTGTGGCCCGCCGTGATCAGCCCGTTCTTGCAGATCATGGCCCCGGTGCCGATCCGGGTGCAGCCGCATTTGAACTTGATATCCATATAAGCCATGGTGGATTGGGGAAACTCAGTGATGCCGTTTCCGGCCAGGGCGGCGGAGGGAAGGCAGGAGAGCAGCAGGCAAACGATCAGGCACAGCAGCAGCGCGCGGCGTTTCATGGGATCTTCCTCCTTTGTGCGTCAATATGGAATTGAGAAAACGGACACCTTGTCCCGCTTATTGTAGCATGTTTTCTCCTATCCCGCAAGTCAGTTTTTTATTTGCCGCCGCTATAGATGTAGGACTACAATACATATTGGACACTGGCACCAAAAAAGAAAGTGCAGGAAGATGCGAAATCGGTTATAGTTGAGTTGCGCAACAACGAAGCCGAAAGGAGCATCTCCTGCATG
>CAMOUF010000234.1 GCA_946626395.1 uncultured Clostridia bacterium | reverse complement strand
TATATTCATTTCTATGTTCTCCTTTCGCTGAATAAGAAAAGCTATCATTTTCCATTTCTATCCTATCATGGAACAACGCAAAAAAGGTGGGCAGCCTGCCCACCTTGGCGCGTCTTTTTATTCTGCCACAATAACTTCCACCGTGGTATCCCTGAGCAGCTCTTTTACGAATTCCGCCTGGCTTTTAAGCACATACACTTTTTCCAGTTCAGACAGCGTTTTCAGGGCGCTCATATCCTTGATCTCCCCATATTGCAGGGCGATGGTCCGAAGCCGGGGAAAACGGTCCGCGATACCGTCCAGACTGTTCATTTTCAGCCACTTGAAATCCAGCGACCGGACGCTGGGATGAAAGCCGATTTGCTTTAAATCCGTCAGATTGTTCCGCCCCACGTCCAGCGTTTCCAGCCAGGGGCAGCTTTCCAGCGCCGTCACGTCAAACAGGCTGCAATCAAACAGGATGGCGCCGCGCACGCCCGGCACGTGGGCGATGGGCTGCACGCCGGATATACGCATGTGCTTGAGCTCCACCACGACGATTTCAGGCAGCTCCGCGATGGCGCTGATGTCCACATAGCCCTGACGCACCATATGGATTTCTTCCAGATGGGGCAGCAGCTTCACATCGTCCAGGGTCCGGATGGGCCCTTCCTTGTGATTGTCCACCCGCTGGGCATAGTAGGCGTCGGGATCGCCATAGGCTTCGCTGCCGTAAATGTAGATGCGTTTGACCTGGGCCAGCTCCTCCATTGTCAGAAGTCCGGTTTCCTTGCCCAATTGAAGCCGGACGGCCCGCTCCATCAGCGGTTCGGAAAAGGAAATCACCGGGGCGGGACGCAGCCAGTCGGTATACCGGCCGGCGGAAAAGCCCAGGCACAGGGCGGCCGTCAGGGCCACCAGCGCCGCCAACAGCCTGGGCCAGCGGATGGGAAACCGGGAAGCGTTGATCCTGTCCAGGTCTTTTTGAACGGCGCGGATATCGCCGTATCTGTCCTTGGGTGAAAAGGAGGTGCACCTCTCAATCACCGCTTCCAGGCGGGGATCAAAGGAGATATTGGCATTTTTCTTCACGCTGCCGGTGACCAGGTAGCGCAGCAGCACGCCGAAGGCGTAAATATCGGTGCGGCAGTCGGTTTGGTCGAAGCCGTACTGCTCCGGCGGCGCAAAGCCCCGGGTGCCGAAAAAAACGGTATCCCTTTCCGCGTCGCTTTTATACGCCCGGGCAATATCAAAGTCAATCAGGGCGATGCTGCCATCCGGCTTTACGATCACGTTTTCCGGCTTGATATCCCGATGGATCACGGGAGGATGGTGGCTGTGGAGGGCGGAAAGGATGCCGCACAGCTCTCTGCCGATAGCAAGGATGCGCTCCAGCGGCAAATCCCGTTCCAGGGCATAATCGCTCAGCGGCTCTCCTTCGATGTACTCCCGCACCACGCACAGCATTTCCTGGTTCTGGTACTGTTCAAAAAACCGGGGCACGCCGGGATGGGAGATGCTCCGCAGCAAATCGAACTGGGGCTGGCAGGGGAATTTTTCCCGGTCGTAGCATTTGGCTACCGCCATGATCCCGTCCTGCTTTCTGCGCACCAAAAAGGTTTCCCGGCCTGCGTGGGTGGCCAGGCATTCCATTTGATCGTAGGCGTCCAGAAAATCCTGGGGATAGCTGCTTAAAGTCCATACGGATTGAATGTTTTCCACGATTCGCTTGAGTTCGTTCACTGGTCTCTTCCTCCCAGGAGCGGCAGCCCCAAATCTTCCAGAATGATTTCCGTGTCCACCAGGCTGATTCGGTGATGCAGGCAATAAATAAAAACTGCATCCCGCTTGATCCGGGGATACAGCAGGCTTTTCCGGGCGATCTTGAGCATGTCCTGGGCCTGGGCCACGTCCGCGCCCATGGCGAAGGCCAATTGAAGCACCGTGTCCCGGGAGGGCCTGCGCTTGCCGCTGAACAGCTGATGGCCGAAGGACTTTTCCAGGTTGGCCCGGCGGATGAGCTGCTCGGGCACCTGCTGATGGGTTTTGCACCAGTGGGACAGATAATCCGAAAAGGCGGTGACCAAATAAGCGGACTCGTTGCGCTGGAAAAATCGTTCCAGGCTTCTTTCCTGAAACAGCAGTTTCAGCAGCTCCTCGGTGCTGATGCGTTTTTCTTCAGCCATGGCGCGGTGTCTCCCTTGGGAAGGTGCTTTTCATTCAGCGGTGATCAGTTGCAGAGAACGCTAAGTGATTAGGCAATAGGCATTAGGCAAAAGGCAATAGACGATAAGTTCAGAGCGCAGAGAATATACGCTGATATAAGCAACGAATTCAGACTTGGAACGACAAAATATCTGAACTCTGAATTCTTCACTCTGAACTCTCATTATATCATGGAATCCGGCGCTGGGAGTGGGCAGGCGGCCCACTTGCCGGGATAAAAGAAAAGCGCGCCGGAAGGGGCAGCCTGTCCGGCGCGTTTTCGCGCGCGAAATGAATTATAAATCTATGCCCGGCAGGGCGGTCACGGTGCGGACGAACGCGCCGCCCAGGCGCTTCATCAGCGCGGTCTGGGGCACGTTGCGGCGGAAAATGTGGGTATACATGGTGTTCACGCCCCGCTCCCTTAGCAGTGCGCAGGACGCGCCCAGCAGGTTTTTCGCCATGCCCTGGCGTCGGTACTGGTCCCGGGTGTAAATCATGAGCAGGGTGGCGGTGCTGCCCGCGCCGGTGAGGATGGCTTCGCTGACGGGCTGGCCGTCCCGGTAAAAGCCCAGGGCCATGAAGTGCTGCTGCTGCTGCCAGATTTGCAGGTAATCCCGGGTGATGGGCTGAATGCGGTGGGCGTTGATCCGGGAGAGGAAGGCGTTCTGGCTGGCTTCGTCCTGCAGGGGAACAGACCCGAAAGTCATGCCCATGGGAGCCTGAGGCACCCCGGCAGGCGGCAGAAAGCGGAACATGTCCTCCCCGTCGTCGTTGCGGAAGCCGCAGGACTCATAGAAGGAAAGCATCTCCTGGTTCTGGGGCTCCACCTGGGCGTACAGCCGGGTGGGCAGATCGGGGTATTGGGCCCGCAATTGTTCCGCCCGGGCCAGCAGCGCCCCGAAAAGCAGAGAGCGGCCCGTGGGCTGGCAGTCGATCTGCATGAAAATATGGTTGGGCCGCTCCGGATACAATTGCCCCTGGAAAAACTGCATCACATAGCCGGTGCCCAGCTGGATGGACTGATCATTGGAAACGAAGAACACGTTTTCTGGCGCGACGCCCTGAAAGGGCGCCTGCGGATGAGTGATACGCATCAGTATGTCCCCTTGTTTTGATAATGAAAATAGAAGCGGCGGCTTCAGCTGCAAGGCTGAAAGAATGCTTTTATTGAGTTCTGAGTTCCAAGTTCTAAGCAATATAGTCATTTATCATCGGTGTATAGAATGGCGTCAAACTTTCATCAGCTTGGAACTTGGAACTTAGAATTTAGGACTGCCATTGCCTGATCGTGCTCCGCACATGATTGCCCCTGAACTGATCCGCTTATTTACTGCCACTCGATGCCGGAAAAATTGGCGCTGGGCGTCAGATCGTACACCACCCGGCGCACCTGCTTGAGATCGCGCAGGATCAGATCCACCACGTTTTCCATCACGTCATAGGGCAGGCGCGCGGCGTAGGTCTGGCTGCGTTCGCTGGCGTGAACGGCCCGCAGGCAAACCGCGTAGGCGTTTTCCTCCTGGGGCAGGGGCAAAAGCACCGCGAAATACTGCCACAGCCGCTTGCCCGCGTTGGAGCGCAGCACCTCGCCCCGGAAAATGGCGTCGGCCTCCCGCAGGATCTGCAGCCGCTCTGGGGTCACTTCGCCCAGGATGCGCAGGGCCAGGCCGCTGCCAGGGAAGGGCTGCCGGGAAATGATATCCGCCGGGATGCCCAGGAAATCCCCGATGGAACGGATTTCCTCCTTGAACAGCTCCCTGACCGGCTCGATCACGTGCAGGCCGTTCATGGCAGGGGCGTAGGGCTGGTTGCCGAACATCACATCGTTGCAGCTGACGCCCCGGATGAGGGCGTCGAAAGGCCCTAACTTTTCCTGTTCTTCCCGCAGGATGCGGCGGATCAGCTGGCCGATCACATTCTGCTTTTCCTCGGGGTCCTCCACGCCCTTCAGCGCCTCCAGGAACCTGTCCCCGGCATTGATCCGCACGATATTCATGCCCACCTGATCCCGGTAAAAGGCCAGGAAATCGTCTCCCTCCCGGTCTCGCAAAAGGCCGGTATCCACAAAGACGCATTGGAGCCTTGGGCCCAGGGCCTTAAAGGCCAGGAGCGCGCTGACGCCGCTGTCCAGGCCGCCGGTCATGGCGCACACGGCGCGGCCTTCCCCTGCCAGATTGCCGATTTCTTCCACGGCGCCGCTGATGAAGGCGTTTTCGTCCCACCAGGTGGTGCAGCCGCAAATATTCAGGGCAAAGTTCCGCAGGATCATGGAGCCTTCGGGGTCATTCTGCTCCATTTCAAATTGCAGGCCGTACAGGGGCAATGCGGTATGGGCAAAGCCCACGGTAAACTCCTGGGCCGCGCAGATGGATTTCACCTGCTCCGGCAGGGAAAATTCCCGCACGCACTGCAAAAGCCGCTCCCCGTTTTCCACTTCCTGGAACAGCGAGCCGTCCTGATATTGGAGGCCCATCACCGCGCCTTGCAGCACGGTTTCGCCCGCGCCGCCGCCCAGGGTGCCAAGCAGCATGGCCGCCGCGTCGCCCAGGGCCAGGGTGGGGGTGCCGCTTTGAAGGAGCCGTCCGTCCAGGCCCGAAGGGGTTTGCCCCTTCACGCCGCCGGCCAGCACCAGCCCCAGGGGCTCCTGGGCCTGCACGTCCTCCAGGCGGATATCGCCCGGCACGATCTTGCTCATGATCCGCTCTGAGCGCAGCTTCCGCGTCACGACGCGGCTGGCCGTGTCGTCAAAATTCAATACCAGCACCATGTCACGCATGGTCCTTCCCCCTTTCAGGAGATGAATCTCATTTAGGTATCTATTACCATTTCGACGTTGATTCAAAAATTCCTGCATGAACGGGACGGAACCGCAATTCCGGGCGGGGAGGGGGAGATGATCGATCTCAATTCAAAGCTCTGAGCGGAATAGCGTGCCAACCTCAGCACGATGAATTGTGAAACACAAAATCAGCTTGGAACTTAGAACATAGAACTGGAAGGCTTTACTGAATTCCGGGAGTGACCTGGTTCAGCTCGATCAGCTTGCGCAGAGCGATCCGGGTTTCCAAATTGGCGATGCCGGTGACCAGAATGCCATAGCGGCGCTGCACTTCTTCGATGCAGCCCTGAGTGATGGCGCCGAATTTGCCGGTGGTATAGCGGCTTTCCAGCAGCCCGGCCTGCACCAGTTCTTCCTGGAGCGCCTTCACCTTGGGGCCGCTGTGGCCGAATTTCAATGTCCAGTCCGCCAGGTCGTGCACGGTGCCATAGCCCAAAATGCGCCAGGAAGAAAGGGCGTAATCGTTTCTTTCCACGCTCTGGGGAGCGGGCTTGAGTACGTTGTTCCCTTCGATCACATGCACCCGCACCTGGCCGTCCGCGTCATAGGCGCAGTATTCCACCACGGCCACGTGGCAGGTGTCATAGGAAGCGTTGTCAGACAGGAACATCCAGTCGCCGGGCTGGGGAACATACTCGTTTTCCCCGATGGCGGTATCGCCGCCCTTCCACCACTGCACGCCGTAGCTTGGCAGGCTGCCCTTGCGGGCGATGTAGCGCCCCTGATCGATGAACCAGTTGCGGCCCACGTTAGTGCCGCTGTAATTGGGATAGATCCGGTTCAGCAGCCGGGTGTTCCGGGTCTTGTCCACCCGGTTCACGCACCAGCACTGAAACTCGGCGCACCATTCCGCGCTGGGAATGCCTGCCCAGGTGCCGTATTTGGTGACGCCCGCGTGATCCTCCTGATAGCCGATTTCTTCCCGCTCCACCTCCAGCAGCCATTCCACATAGTCCGGCACCGGATACCGGGGCAGGATCAGGGTTTCTCCCTCCGGAATGCTTAAGGCCGCTAAATACTGGAGGGTTGCGTCGTCGCCTTCTGCCAGGGCTGTAGGCAGCGCAAGGAGCGCTGCGCAAAGGAGCAGGCAAAGAAAGCGGAATGAAAAGCGCATGGAAATATCCTCCTTCTTCTGAAAGAAGGGGGCTGGAAGACTGGCTTCCAGCCCCCAAAAGCATGATTCTGGGGAGAGTGAGGAGTGAGGAGTTAGGAGTGAGGAGTTCATAGTTTATCCATTTTCAACTCCTAACTCCTCATTCCTCACTCCTCACTGCTTTTAAGCGTTCTGGCTGTCGTTGCTGTCGTACAGATCCTTATGGCGCTCCGTGCGGCGCACTCTGCGATGGGCCGTGCCGGCAGTGTCGGCGGAGGCAGCGGCTGGCGCGGCCGCGGCGTCGGTCTTGGGCGCTGCGGGGGCGGGGGTGACCGGAGTTTCCTGAACGGCGGGCCGGATGGGACGCACGCTGTCCGCGTTGTCCAAACCGGGCTGATTCACCCGGATATCCAGGTTCAGGCCCTGCTTGGACGCGGGGGCGCTGGACACCTTCCGGGCATCCGCCGCCATGGCCTGGATTTCGTCAGGCGTCATGCCGTCGTACATCTGGGCGTCTTTCTGGGTGGGCCGGATGGGCTGGTAGGTCTGGGTGCCGCCGGTGGGACGTACCGGAGTAAAGGTCTTGGTGCCATCGGATACGCCGCCCTGGGCAGCGGGAGCGCCGGAAGCGGGCTTGGCGTAAGCGGAAGACTGCGGCGGCATATAGCCGTTCTGGGTAGGATAGGCGGGACGGTTCACGGGCTGGGCGGGGTTATTCTGGGCTGCCCGCATCTGGGGCTGGGCCGCCGCCTGGCTCCGGGCCTGACGCGCCTGCTGAGCGCGCAGCGCCGCCCGCTTCTTATTCTGATTATGCACGGTAAAGGCGTAGTAAGCGCCGCCAGCGCCAACCACGGCCAGGCCCAGCAGAATCCAGGGCCAGGGCGCGCCGCCTTCCTTCACATTGGGCTCGGGCATCGGGCCGGTGGGGCCGACGGGAGCGATTTCAGGGGTGGCGGTGGGCGCGGGGGTCGGCGTGCTGGTGGGTTCAGGGGTGGCAGTGGGAGAAATCCGTTCCGGATCGGGGGTGGCGGTGGTGAAGGGATTGAAGGGCTCGTAAGAGGCGGTCAGCGCGGGGTTCTGCCACACGTTGCGGTTATAGTCCTCCACGGGCTGGATGTCCTTGGTTTCCGCCTTGCCGGTGGCGTTGTTGCTGTTGGCGTTGATGTAATCGCTGCTGGCCAGGAAATCGGACAGCTCGTTCAGATACAGTACCTTGAAATAATCGCTGAGGATATAGCCTTCCGTGCCCGCCTGGCTCACATGATACCACATGCCCTCGTCGTTGATTTCGTAGCCCAGCACCAGGGCGAAGGCGTAGTTGTCCAGCAGACGCAGGCGGTTTTCCTGCACGCTGGGGCCGGACCGCAGGTTCACCCGGCCGCTGCTGCTGATCACGTAGCCGTAGCTGCTCAGGCTGTTCTGGGGGGTGGGGCCGGGCGTGGGCGCGGCGGTGGGGGTGGGGGTGCCGCCGGTCAGGGATTCTTCATAAGCGGCCACCTCGTCGGGGCCCATCATGCGCATCTGATCCTGGCGGATGAAGCCCCACATGCCCATGTACTGCACCACATGCCAGCTGGCGCTGTTGCTGTACTGCTGGCCGATTACATAGGCCACCGCGGGATAGGGAAGCAAAGCAATGATTTCGCCGTTGGTGTCGGCATAGGTGCGCATGGGCACGCCGTCGCCCATGGTCATGGCGTAGCCGGATACCTGCTCCGGCACGGGCGTGGCGGCCACTTCCGGGGTGACCACGATCCGATCCCGGTAGTTCTTGGCCTCGTCATTGCTGATTTTTTCCAGGGAGCTCATGGGGATATAGCCAATGTATTCACCGCCTACCACCAGAGCGCGGGCCCAGGGAACTCCGTCCACCGTGGTTTCCGTTTTCACTTCCACCAGGGTATCGTTGGGCAGGGTTTGCAGAATCGCCTGGTCCGAGGAGCTTACGTCAGAGCGAAGGGCCGTCTGTCCCTTGGTGACGGCGTAGCCCTGATAGGGCGGCTCGGGGGAGACGGTGGGCAGGGACGCTTCGGTGGGCGCGGGCGTTTCCGCAGGCGCTTCCGTGGGTACGGAAGTGGGCGCATCCGTGGGGGCCGGGGAGGCGGTGGGCGCGGCAGTCGGCGCGGGCGTCACCGGCGGCACCTGGGTCGGCACGGGGGAGGCCAGGTTCTGCTGAATACGTTCGCTTTCTCCTTCGTCGAAGATATCAATGTATTCCGCCTTGATATAGCCGTTGGTGCCGTTCCAGCACACGGAATACCATTTTTCATCCTTCACGCTTTCGGAAGCGTAAATCCACAGGCGCAGGTTCTTGCGCAGTTCATCAATGCGGGCGCCGTTCTTATCCGGCGTGCGGCGGAAATTGACCTTGGCATTGGTCTGGCCCCAGCGGTCGATCACGATGCCGCTGGGCACTTCCGTGGGCACGGGGGTGGGCAGCGCGGTGGGGGCGGGGGGGTAATTGAACATGGCCATGAGCTCCGCGTCGGTGAGGAACCGCACCACGGAATCGCTCATGTAGCCCACCAGGCCGTTGATTTCCACCGAGTACCAGACCTTGCCGTCCTTGCTGACGGATTTGCCGCTGACATGGCCCAGATCGCCGCTGTTGACCAGGCCGACGATATTGTCTTCAGCGGTAGAGGTGGTGCTGCGCACCCGGATGGAGGTTCCGGTGGGATAGAAGTAATTGTCCATGGGGGTTTCAAAAGGCATTACGGCGGGCTGCGGCGGCTCGGTGGTCAGCAGGGTATACTGGAACACCACCTCCGTGGGGGACAGCACGCCGTCCCGGCTCAGGTTCACGCTGACGCTGGAGGGGCCCACCAGGCCGTAGGCGGGGTCCAGGTCGAAGGGCCGGGCGTCCACGGTGTTGGCCCCGATGAAGCACTGCTGCTCCTGGGGAGAAGCCACGTTCTTTCCGGACACCTGGTCGCGGAAATAAATGGGCACGATGGCGGTGACTTCGTTGCTGAATTTGAACACTACTTCGGCGGGGGCCGCCACCCCGTTGCCGTCCACCGCCACGTTGACCACGTCGGGGGAAGCCAGCTCATAATTCAGCCGCACATCCACCTGGGTCCAATCCAGCCGCACAAAATTGTCCTGGCCTTCCACGCAGGTGGCGGTATCCGAATAGAAAACGGTGCCGTCGGGGGCGACGTATTTAATGTTCACCAGGGCAATTTTGGGAGCGGACTCCTGCTGCTCGGGGGCCTGAGTGGGCTGGGACTCTTCCACGGGCGCTTCCGTCACAGGCGCTTCCGTGGGCTCCTGGGTGGGGGCTTCCGTGGGCAGCTCGGTGGCGGGAGGCGTATAGCGGTAGCGGAACACCACTTCGGCGGTATCGCTTTCGCCCAGCTTGTTCACCGTAACGGGCACGGAGGGGGCGCTGACCAGCGTATAATTGGGCAGAAGATCCTCCGGGGCGGGGCCTGCCTTGATTTCGGTCACAGCGTCGGCTTCGGCCGCCACAACGCGCGCAGTGGCGATATCCAGGCCGCTTTCATCGTCCACATAGCGGACGGAAATCTGGGCGGCGCTCACATTGCCCAGCGCGTACTGGAAGGTAACGTCGGCGGGATGCGCGCCGTCAGCGTCCACGGTCACTTCCTGGAAGGGGGTGGATTCGGGCAGCACATACACGGCGGACAAATCCTTGGGCTGGGGGAACACCGCGTGGGTGCCTTCGCCCAGGGTGACCGCGGTATCCTCCGCAATCTTCTGGCCGTCCTGATCCACATAATGGACGGATACGGTCACGGGCTTCACGGCCCGGCGGTAGGTAAAGGTGTATTCATCGCCGGTGGCTCCGTCCAGCGTCACGTCCAGGGGATAGGACACCGGCTCCAGCAGAATATAATCCTCCGGAGAAATATTCCCGGCAGGCATAACGGTATGAATGCCTTCGCCGTATACCTCCTGGGTATCCTCAGCGATGGGATTGCCATTTTCGTCCACGTAATGCAGCGTGACGGTCACGGGCTGGGCCAGCCGCTGATACGTGAAGGTGACCTCCTGCAGGGAGGCGCCGTTTTCCGTGACGGTCACGGTATAGGAGGCGGGCTCCTGCAGGGCATATTTTTCAGCGGGAATATCGGCGGCGGGCACAAGGATGTTTTCCCCGGCCACGGCGGTAAACACGCCGTCGGGGGCGATGGGCGCGCCCAGATCGTTCACATAATGCACGGTCACGCTCGCCGGATGAATGACCCGGGTATAGGTGAAGGTGACCTGGTCGGGAATCGCGCCGTCTGCGGTGACAGCCACGTCCACAACGCCGGGACTGATCAGCTGATAGTCTTCAGCGGAAATCTCGGCCTGGGGCAGTACCTGCCCGGCGGGGGGCAGGATGGTCTGGGCGGTGTCGGGGGCCAGGGGGGTGCCCTTGTCGTCCACGTAATGGATCACCACGTCGGCGGGATGCGCCTGGCGCACATAGCGGAAGGTGACCTCCGCCGGGCGCGCGCCGTTCTGATCCACTTCAATGCTGTAGGTGGAGCCCGCTTCATCCGCCGGGGAATAATTGGGCAGGTTCATCTGATAGATGACATAGGTGTTTTTTTCACTATAAGTGTATACGTCGTCTTCCCGGATGGTCTGGCCCAGATCGTCCACATAATGAACGATCACCTGGGCAGGCGTCATGGCGGGCTCGTAAACAAAGGTGATTTCCTGATAATTGGCGCCGCTGCGGTCCACGTACACCGTGTACTGGTTCTGGCCCACCACGGTATAGCCCTCGTTTTCCAGGGACAGGGCGTACACGGGATGCTCGCCTTCGTCAAAGGTGACCACGGTGCTGTCCCGAAGGGGAACGCCGTTCTGGTCCACATAGTTGACCCGTACCTGAGCGGAAACTTCTTTCAGGGTATAGTGGAACACCACCTGATCCGGGGACGCGCCCTGGGGGCCCACGATGACCTCCACCGCGCCCAGATCGGTCAATTCATATTCGCTGGGAATATCCGCGTCGGGGTATACGGTGCTGGTGCCGGGCTGGAGCATCAGCACGGAATCAGGCACGATGGACACGCCGTTCTGATCCACATACCGAATGGGAACCACCGCGGGTACGATGGGGGCTTCCGTGGGCTTTTCGGTGGGATACGCAGCCTCGGGCATTTCCTGGCTGGACACGAAGAGCACATAGCTGCCAACGATCTGGCCCATGCTGTCGTAAACGAACACGCTCATGAACGAGTCGGACAGGCTGCTGCCCGCGCTCCACACGCCGGTCATGGTGCTGCCGTCCGCGGGCTTGAACTGGGTATATACGCCATATGTATCGTTCATGAGAAATGTCAGCTGCGTGGAAGAATCAAACGCTTCCGGGGGCAGCTGCAGCCACAGACGGTTTTCATTGGGCGCGTCGGTCAGGGGCAGGGCAGGGCCGGCCGTGCCGCTGCTGCCGTCGGGTTTTTTCCATAACACGGTAAGGTTGAGCCGCGCCGCCGGCATGCCGGGCATGCTTTCCGCCAAGCTCCCCAGGGAAGGGAGCAGCATCAGCAGCGCCATCACCAGCGCGAGCACACGTTGCTTTTTCTTCATACCAAACGATGCCTCCTTCGGAATCCATCGATACACAGAATCAGTGGATATACTGCAATTGTATTATAATTCGCCGAGGCTGTCAACTGTTCTTTCCATCCAGCGCGGGGCGGAGAGCAGAGGTTTTCCGTCATTCTTTCCGCCGCCAGGCAGGATTTGGCCCCCGGGCGTGGAATATAGGAGGAAGCGGACAAAACGCGCCGCCCATTTACCAGACACAGGAGGAAGAAACATGCGGCAGCAAGATGACGCCCTGCGGGAAAAATTCCTATCCAGCGAAGAAATCTATCCTGGAAAGATCATCCGGGTGGAAAAATGGCAGGTGGAGCTGCCCAGCGGCGGCACGGCCCTGCGGGAGATCGTGCGCCACAACGGCGCTTCGGCCGTGGTGCCCGTGGACGAATTTGGCCAGGTGACCATGGTGCGGCAGCATCGCATCGCCATCGACAAGATGACCTGGGAGATCCCGGCGGGCAAGCTGGATTCTCCCGACGAGGACCCCTTTGACGCGGCCCGGCGGGAGCTGGAGGAAGAAACCGGCCTGCAGGCCGCCCACTGGCAGAAGCTGACCAGTATGTATACCACGCCGGGCTTTTGCAATGAGCGCATCTCCATCTACCTGGCCACCGGATTGACCCAGCATCCCTCCCATCCTGACGCGGACGAATTTTTGGGACTGAAAAAAATCCCCTTGGACGACGCCATCGCCCAGTGCGCCTCCGGAGAGCTTCAGGATGGCAAGACCCTGGTGGGTCTGCTCCTGGCCAAGCAGGCGCTGCTGGCTCAGGACGTTCCCTTCCCGGGCGCGTATTCATCCATACAACGGCCAAGCGCCCTGCAATCTTCCCGGAAAGCGGAATAATAATGAAACGTTTGGTCGAGGCAAGAACGCTCTATGTTACCAGGCAATAGGCAAAAAGCAATAGGCAATAGAACGGGAGTTTAGCGTGAAGAGTTAAAAATCAGATTTTTTTCCCCAAGTCTGCATTCGTACCTTTTGTGCGCTGTATTCTCTGCACTCTATCCTCTATTGCCTAATACCTAATGCCTATTGCCTAATCACTTAAAGCGTTCTTAGTGCGAATGAGCAATTATTATGATGAAAGAATACATTGCTATGAAGAAAGAAAAGCATCCTGTGTATGCCGCCGTTCTTGTGGCCTGCGTGCTGCTGCTCCTGCTGGGGGTGGCCCTGTTTGTGCTGGCTTTGGGGGAAGGCCCCGGGCGGGTCTATGTGCCGGGGGGGCAGGCCATCTGAGCCGGGAAGGAAAGCAATGCAGTTTTTTGAGAGCATTTTTTCCCATTTGCCCGTGCTGGAGACGGAGCGGCTGATCCTGCGGCCCATGCGCATGAGCGACGCCCGGGATCTGTTTGCCTACGCCAGCGACCCGGAGGTCAGCCGTCATGTGCTGTGGGACACCCACCGCTCCCTGCGGGATTCCCGCCGCTTCCTGCGCGCCGCCCTGCGGCAGTACCGCCAGGGCCTGCCCGGCTCCTTCGCCATTACCCTCCGGGAATCCGGCCGCATGATCGGCACCATCGGTTTCATGTGGATCAACACGGAATACCAAAGCGCGGAGGTGGGCTACAGCCTGAGCCGGGAATACTGGAACAGGGGCATCATGACCGAGGCGCTGCGGGAAGTGGTGCGGTTCGGCTTTGAGGAACTGCGCCTGAACCGCATCGAAGCCCAGCATGAATTGACCAATCCCGCTTCGGGCCGGGTCATGGCCCATGCGGGGATGCTGTATGAAGGCACCTTGCGCCAGCGGGTCAAAAACAAGGGCCACTTTTCGGACGTGGCCCTGTATGCTATTTTAAAAAGCGACGAGAGATAAACCGGACAGGCTAAAAGCGCGGGGGAGTCCCGCGCTTTTTAGCGTCTCAAGAGGCCGAACCAGCGGCAGGAAGCGGGATATACCTGCACGCTCTGGCTGTATTTTGAAAGCGGGGCGGCCAGATAGGCGTATATTTCCTGGAGCGACAGCACGCCGCCGCCGTCTGTGTCGGCGTATGCCGGAGTGAGCGCCTGAGCCTTGGCGTCCCAGCCGCAGGCTTTGGCAAAGTAAGAAGTAAACAGGCCGATGGAAAAGCCGTCGGGATAATCGATTTCATAGCTTTCCTCGTCCGCGGCGGCGGCGGCCAGCAAAAAGTATCCGTTTCCGGCCAGGCTGCCCTTGCTGCGCATGGCAAACGCCGACACAAAGGAGCTGACAAAATCAGCGGCTGTCATGGCCTGAGTGTTCTCGGCCCGGGTGCTTTTGCCCCGGAGCATGGCTCCGCTGTAGCAGGCGTCGATGATCACGATTTTCCGGCCGGGAATCTTGTCCAAGGCCGCCCGCAGCTGGGTGGCGGTCACATAGCTGTTCATGTCCGCGCCTACAAACGCGCCCTGCAGCTCCGAATCGTTGGAAAATTTTCCATGGCCGGTGTAGTACAGCAGGGATACGTCGGAGGATTTCGCCCCGGAAAATGCGACGGAAACGGCATTCAGGATTTCCGGGCCGGTCAGGTCACATCGGGAGGAAATCTGGTAAGGCGTCGCGCTGAACTGGTTCAGCACGCTTCTCATGGCGCTCAGGTCATTTTGTGTGCCATACAGTCTGTTTATCTCATCCGTTTCATAGATCTGCCCGATCAGCAGCGCCCGGTAGCAGGTATCGGCCTGATAATCCAGGCTCCCGCGCCGGGCATATTCCATGGCCGCGCTGCCATATTCCGTGACCACCAGCACGTCGTCCCGGCAGCCGGTCAGGATATCCTGGCCCAGGGCTTCCACGGTGGCGGGGATATACACCCGGCTGAGATTCCCGCAGTCCTGAAACGCGCCGTCCCCGATTTCCAGGGCACCCTGGGGCAAATTGACGGTTTGCAGGGCCGTGTTTCCCGCAAAGGCGTAAGCGTCCACCTGGAGCAGGGAGGCGGGCAGCACTGCCTCCGCCCGTCCCCGGGCCGAAGCGAACAGCAGCGCCAGCGCCGCAAAAACGCAAAAGCTCCTTCTGAGCACGTGGCTTCCTTCTTCCGATTCTTCATTGCCGGGCAATCCCCCGGCCCTTCCCATTATATTGGAAAGAATGGGGATTGTCAATTTGAGGAGAGAAGGAAAAGCGGCGCAAACTGAGCGCGGAACGCAGAGCAGAGAGTTCAGCGTGTAGAGTTCAGATATTTTTGTTTTCAAATACCGGGTCTGCTTGTCATGCTGATTATATTCTCTGTACGCTGAACTCTCTTTTCTCCTATTGCCTAATGCCTAATGCCTATTGCCTGACTCCTATTGCCTGACGCCTATTGCCTGATTCCTCCCGCTCTTTCACCATGTTTTTTAACTGTTCATGACATTTTCCGTCGTTTGCTTGACAATCTTGTATTGTTGGCCGTATAATAACAGGTGGAGAAGAAGCGGAAAAATTGGAACCATTTTCCGCAAAAAAAAGAGGAGGAGTTTCCCATGGCTATTAAATTGACCATTGACGGTAACGGTGCTGTCAGCCATGTCGCGTATGCTTTCAGCGACGTAGCCGCCATCTATCCCATCACGCCGTCCTCCACCATGGCCGAGTACATTGACGAATGGGCCGCTCAGGGCCGCAAGAATCTGTTTGGCCAGCAGGTGCATGTTGCTGAAATGCAGAGCGAAGCCGGCGCCGCCGGCGCCGTGCACGGCTCTCTGGCCGCCGGCGCTCTCACCAGCACCTTCACCGCTTCCCAGGGCCTGCTGCTGATGATCCCCAATATGTACAAGATCAGCGGCGAGCTGCTGCCCGG